>JAFMJU010000033.1 GCA_017853285.1 Gemmataceae bacterium | reverse complement strand
TGGCGTGCCAGGTCGCCCGGCGTGTTAACCGGCATCGTGACCGTCGAACCGCCGGTTTCCCACGGCAACCGGATCACCTCGTTCCAGAGATCCACGGCTTTCGCGCCGGCGGGGTGCTGGTGGCGAAGCCACCAGGCACGGCTGGCCGGGGCTATCCTGGGTTCTTGCCTGAACAGCAGGGCGTTCTCCAGGTTTTGGACGGTGATACCGGGCAGGACGGTTTCCGGGTTTTCCGGCCAAGCCAGACGGCAACGAGCCTCATGCAGGTCGGCCGCGGTGACCTCGCCTGAACGAAAAAGCTCTTGGAATTCCGCCTCGGACAGGTATCCGTCGGCACCGTGCAACTCGTGGGCGGTCCGGACCGCGTCGTGGAAAGGGATGCCTTCGAGAACCTGCAGGGTGTTTTGGGCGACAAATGTCTCGAGGGGAGCCTGGTCCACCAGGAGGCCCGCCGCATGGCGGACCGCTTCCGTCACGCGCTCAGGTGAAGGGTCACAATTTCCGGCGCGAGGGATCGCGTCACGGGTTAACGGTGTAACCTGAATGTTGCCCATGGCCAAATCCGCCTGTCCGGGTGATCCATCAGATTCCGAGGGAATTCTTTCAATGTCGGATGGTCCGGTGCAACGGCGCGATGATTACAACAGAGCAACAATGTATTAAATTACACGGGAGTCAGGTTCACCGGCCCGGTTTTTGCGGTTTCAGAAGGGCTTCAGGGTGTAGCCGCGACCGCGCACAGTCTGGATCACATCACCGGCGCCGGCACGAGACAGCTTGTTGCGCAGGCGGTTGACATGCACCTCGATGATATTCGTCTCGCTCTCGCAATCCCCCTCCCACAGGTGTTCCGAGAGCATTCGGCGGGTCACGATGTTTCCCGCGTTTCGCATGAGGATCTCCAGAAGGCTGAAGCCGGTGGGAGTGAGGTCAACCTGGTTTCCTGAGCAGGTGACTCGGCGGTTGGTCAGGTCCAAGCGGATTTTTCCGGCCTGCAGGGCCGGGGCCGGGCGGTTGGATGCGCGCCTGCGCACGGCCTCCAGCCTGGCCAGCAATTCGTGGAACGCGAACGGTTTGACAAGATAATCGTCCGCGCCATCCCGCAAGCCGGCCACCCGCTCCTCCACAGCCCCCAGGGCGGTGAGGATGACGACCGGTGTACGCACCCCCTTGGCACGGGCCTGGCGGAGCAAGTCGAGGCCGGCGACCTCCGGAAGCATCAGGTCCAGGATGACGCAGTCATGCCTCTGGGTCATGAACTCGTCCAGCCCGGCTTTGCCGTTTTTCACCCAGAGGCATGTGTGGCCCGATTCGAGCAAACCCTTGGTGACAGCCTTGCCGATGAGGGGATCGTCCTCCACCAGCAATACCCGCAAGGCGACCTGGGGGTCTTTGGCCGGGCCTTGCGCGACGGGCAGGACATCCCGGGAGGTCCGTGGTTTTAAAACACATGATTCCGGGTTCGGGGCCGATTGGCTTATCGAACGGCCCGAGGCTCCAGATGAATGATCCATGGCGTTGAGCGCCTCACGCCAAATGGCTTGGCGCTTCCAAAGGGACAGTGACCCTGCCGCGCGAACCAAATCCCTTTCCGATTCAGTGGTGGCAAGCGTCTCGAGAATCTTGCGGGAGTAGCCGAGATGCTGCAGCGCCAGGCAAAGGTCCCAGGGCTCCCGCCGCAGTTCCAGCGCCGAAACGCCAGGGGGGGCGGCCTGCAGGAAAGCGTTGGCGATTGCATGGGCGGAACCGGGGGTTTTGCCGACGGGATTTCCTGACCGGGCAGCCAGATCGGCGGCCACATGGAATTCCACCAGTATCACGGCTCCCGTGAAATCCGTCAGTGCCGATGGGGAACCGGAAGCTTCCCCGGGTGAAGAATTTCGGGCCAAGTCCCGAAAGCGTGCGGACCGGCCCGGGTGGGCCTGAAGGGTTTTTTGCAGCGCATTCTCGAGGCCCCGCATGGATGTATGCGAGAGCCCGATCAATTCGAGGACCGTTTCAGCCGATCCAACCCGATTTGCCAGGCGCCTGCAGGCGTCAGCCTCCAGGGCCTTACCGAATGAGGTTCTTATCCCTTCAATGGAAACATTTGCGAGGAAAAAATCCCAGAAAGATTTTTTTTCGTTGTCTTTCTGGCAGAACATCTCGCAATGGGGCAGAAGGATCCGGCGTGTCGCGTGGGTGAAAAATGGATCAAAATTCAGGCGGCATACTTCGCCAAGTGGCCATGATTCATCCGCGGGCCCGGTTTCAAAACCGGCCCATGGCAGACTCAGGACCCAGTCGCGGAGCGCAGGATCCGTGCGCTGGTCGCTTCGGGTCAACAGGGCGTAGTCCAAAGTGGAGCGGGTGAGCCCTGGCAGGACCAAATCGCGGCTGTCCGGAAAACCAAGGCGGGTCATTGCCGCCGCAATGTCCTTGTCAGTGATCTTTCCGCGGTGGTACAGGGTGCGAAATTCTCCCTCAGCCCGGTCATCCCCCTCCAGCGAGGCGGAGCCGGGGCCAAAGAAGTCATCGGCCTTTTCCAAACACGCCGGAAGGGTTTCCACGGGAATTCCGGCTGTCAGTGAGGCTCCAGCCCTTTGAAGGGCCAACTCCAGGGTCGCCGTGTCGGATGAACAGCCTTGAGGGGAATCCTGGATCAACATTTCCGGCCGAAGACCAAGCATGGGCGTTGCCTTTCCAAGGCGGGGGACACACATCCAGAAAATGTATTGTTCTTCCCACCATGAAAGGCACGCAAGAAAGGGTCTGTTACAAACGGGCAAGCAAATTGCTTGGTTGCCTTTTATTCAGGAAAATGACGGACAAGTTGAAGGGAAGTTCAGACTGGTTGGAAAAGATTGCCCATTCTTCAGATATTGAATTATGGCAGTTTTCTGACCCATTTCACGCGCAACGCAATTTCACAACCAGGCGGGCACCACCGGTTGGTCGGTTCTCCATCCGGATCGAACCGCCGACCGCCCTGACAATGGCTCGGCAGATGCTCAGGCCCAGGCCTGAACCTCCCTTGGGCCGCATGGGTTGGTGGGCAGGGTCGGTCCGGTTGAAGCGGTCGAAAACCCGCTCCAGACTTTCCTCGGGGACACCGGGGCCTGTGTCGGAAACCTCCAAAATGGCCCAAGCGGGTTGTGCCGGGTCATCCACCCGCAAGGAACACTCGACGCTGCCGCCGGGCGGGGTGAACTTCAGCGCGTTGTCGAGGAGATTGCTCAGGACCTGTCGAAGCCTGCCCGGTTCACCGTTGACGGTGACCTGTCCGAAAGGGTGCAAGCCGAGCTTGACCCCCTTTTGGTCAGCAACCGGCGCGAACATCTCGACGGCCCGCTCCACCACCTGGTCGAGGCGCGCCGTGGCACCGGGCCGATGAAGTCGGCCGGCGTCTCCCTCGGCCAGCAACAGCAGGCTGTTCACCAGGCCCGCCAGGGATTCCACCTGTTCCAGCAGGTCTTGCATCAGCTCGCGGTATTCCTCGACCGGGCGGTCCTTGTTGAGGGTGACCTCGAGCAGTGCCCGGGTGGCGGCCAAGGGGGACCGGAGCTCGTGCGCGGCGTTGGCGACAAAGTCCCGCTGGCTGGAGGTGTAGGCTCCCAGGCGGTCAAGCATCTGGTTGATGGTGACGGCGAGCCGGTCCAGCTCGTCACCGATGCCGCGGACGGGAAGGCGCTTGTCCAGGCTGGTGGCATCGAGGCCGCGGGCGGTCTCGAGCATGCCCGCCACCGGGCCTATCGCGCGGGCCGCCAAAAGCCAACCGACCAGAGGTGAAATCACCGCCACCACGAAGCCCCCGCCCAGAAGCAGGCGCTGGATGCGGGCCAGGTCATCCGCGAGAAAATCCAGGTTGGAGCCGACACGCACACGCAGGTTCGCGGCGGTTTTCTGAGCCACGCGGAACCCCAGGAATTCCTGCGGGCCATCCATCAGGTCTTCCGGCCCGAGGGGTGCCCCGAGGGGAACCCCGCCACCGTCGGCGAGAAGTTTGCCTGAAATCCAGACCTGGGCGAACCAGTTTTGCGACTGGTGACTGGTGGCCTTGCGGGCCAGCTCCTTGCGCAACTCGACGGGGTCAGGGTTGGAGGCGACCAGTTGCTCGAGTTCGCGGCAGTCCTCGAGCAACACCTCCTCCAGCTCGCGCTGCAGCAGGAAACGCATGCCCAGGTAAAGGACCACCAGCAGGCAGGCCACCAGCACAACCAGCACGCCGGCATTCCAGAAGGCGAGCTGGAAGCGGAGCGAGCGTGTCAGGCGCTGGAAGCTGGACGGCATGCCGGGTTCCGGTTCAGGCAGCCTTCAGGGCGTAGCCCCTGCCGCGAATCGTCTGGATGACCCCCTCGGCTCCGGCCTGGGAAAGCTTGTTGCGGAGGCGGTTGACATGAACCTCGATCACATTGGTCACGCCTTCCCACTCGCCCTCCCAGAGGTGCTCGCACAGCATTTTGCGGGTGACCACCTGGCCGGCGTTGCGCATGAGGATTTCCAGCAGGCTGAACTCGGTGGGGGTGAGTTCGACATGGTTGCCGGCGCAGGTGACCCGGCGATTGGTCAGGTCGAGGGTGACCAACCCCACCGTCAGCGTGGGTGCAGGCCTGTCGGCGCTTCGGCGACGGACAGCCTCGAGGCGCGCCAGCAATTCGGGGAAGGCGAAGGGTTTGACCAGGTAATCGTCGGCACCCTCGCGCAGTCCGGAGACCCGGTCGTCCACCGAACCAAGGGCGGTGAGCACAACCACGGGGGCGCGCACTCCGGCTGCCCGCAACTGCCTGAGCACCTCGAGGCCGGTGACTTCCGGCAGCATCAGGTCCAGCACGATGGCGTCGTGGCGCTGGCTGAGACCCTCATCCAGACCGGCCTTGCCGTTTTTGGTCCATGTGCAGGTGTGGCCGGCGTCCTCCAGGCCGCGGCTGACCGCCTTGCCGATGATCGGATCGTCCTCCACCAGGAGGATACGAAAGCCCGAAGCAAGGGGTTTTTCAGGAGATTCGGCCGAGGCGATCATAGTCCGAGTTCCTTCAACTGCCGGGGTTCTACCGGGGAGGGGGCCCCGGTCATCTGGTCGCGCGCCCGCTGGTTCTTGGGGAAGGCGATCACATCGCGGATGTTCGGGGTGCCGACCAGCAGCATGGCCCACCGGTCGAGGCCCAGGGCGATGCCGCCATGCGGTGGGGCGCCCAGCTTGAGGGCGTCGAGCAGGAAACCGAATTTCTCCCGGGCCTGCTCGGGCTCGAGGCCCAGAACGCGGAATACCTTGGCCTGCACATCGCTGGAGTGGATGCGGATGCTGCCTCCGCCGCACTCGTAGCCGTTAATGACCAGGTCGTAGGCGCGGGCTTTCACCTTGCCGGGGTCGGTCTCCAGCAGGGGGACATCCTCCACGCGGGGAGCGGTGAACGGGTGATGGTTGCTGACCCAGCGGTTGGCTTCCTTGTCGAAGCCGAAGGCGGGGAAATCCACCACCCAAAGGGGCTTGAATTCGCGTTCCTTGCCGGCCAGCAGGCCCAACTGGTTGGCGAGGTGGACCCTGAGATCGCCCAGGAGCTCGGCCGACTTCAACGGCTCATCGGCGACAAACAGCAGCAGGTCGCCCGGTTCGGCGGCCAGCAGTCCGGGCAGCGCGGCCAACGCTTGGGCCCCGAGGAATTTCTCGATACCGCCGGTGACCTTGCCCTCCTCCACCTTGAGCCAGGCGAGGCCCTTGCCGCCGGCGCGGGTGACCATTTCGGCCAGTTTGCCGCCCGGCTTGAGCTCGGTGTTGGAGAAGCGGCCCGCGGCGCCCTTCACATTGAGGGCGCGGACGGCTCCGCCCGCCTCGACGGCCTCGCGGAACACCTTGAATTCGGTGGTTTTGGCCCAGTCCGAAAGGTCGGCGATCTCCAGCCCGAAACGCAGGTCGGGCTTGTCGGAGCCGAAACGGGCCATCGCCTCGTCGTAGCCCATGCGTGGCAAGGGGACGGGCACCTCGACGCCGAGGACCTCCCGGAAAACCTCGGCCAGCAGACCCTCGATGAGGCCCAGCACATCCTCCTGGTCGACAAACGACATCTCGAGGTCGAGTTGGGTGAATTCCGGCTGGCGGTCGGCCCGCAGGTCCTCGTCGCGCAGGCAGCGGGCCACCTGGTAATAACGGTCGAAGCCGGCGACCATGAGCAGTTGCTTGTAGAGCTGGGGGGATTGCGGCAGCGCGTACCAGCTTCCCGGGTGGACGCGGCTGGGCACGAGGTAGTCGCGGGCGCCCTCGGGCGTGCTGCGACCCAGGAGGGGTGTTTCCACATCGACGAAACCGCGCTGGTCGAGGTGGCGGCGGATGATGGAGGTCATGCGGTGGCGGAGGAACAGCGACCTTTGCAGGCTGGGGCGGCGCAGGTCGAGCCAGCGACTGGTCAGGCGGACATCCTCGCCCGCCAATTCCTCGCCCGGGAACTCGGTCACCTCGAAGGGTGGAGTCGGGCTGGAGTTGAGCACCTCCACCGATTCGGCGAGCACCTCGACCGCGCCGGTGGCGAGGTCGGGGTTCTCCTTGCCCGGCAGTCGCTTGCGCACCACTCCGGTGACGGCGAGGCACCATTCCCTGCCAAAGCTGTTCGCCTGTTGAAATATGCCGCCCGGGCCCGATTCCGCCTCGAAAACGACCTGCGTGACACCGTAACGGTCCCGCAGGTCGATGAAGACCTGGGAGTTGTAGGCGCGTGAGGTGTTCACCCAGCCGTTGAGAGTGACCCGGGATCCCACCTGATCCACCCTGAGATCGCCGCAGGTGTGGGTACGCCGCCAATCCGCCATGCCAAACTCCGATCACAAACCCGAACCACCCGACAGGGGATGCCTGACGAAATGGCCTTGGAACACCTGGAGGATTTCGCGCGCGCAGCCTGTTTGCGACTGATCGGGCCGCCTAATCCTTATCAAGGATTGTACCAATGGGTCAGGCGGTTGTTTTAGGGGTGATCTATCAGGCCGGAGCTGTCCGGAGATTTCCCCGGATATCAGTGCTGGAAAGGTCGAGCCGGAATTCATTTTCCGGGATTTCCTCGAAGAGCTCCCGGGCTCCGGGAATGTCGGAAAGGTCTGGCAGGTCGGCGACGGTTCGGAAATGACCGGATTCCGTGGCGCGTCCGGCCACCAGGAACTTGCAGCCCAGTTGCCTCAGGCGCTCCACCATGGCGGCCAGACCGGCACGGGTGCCCCCGTAAAATTTGGGGTCAACCACCCGGAGGGCGGTATCGATCCCGACCACAAAGGTCGTGCCGGGCCAGGCCTCGGCTTTGTCCTGAAAGGTGCCCAAACGACTCACCACAACAGCCGCAAGGCGGCCAAATCCGTCCAACCTGGACAGGATTTGGCAGGAGGCGAGGCTTGGTTTGTCGGCGTTGTTGATGGTGAGTTCAAAAACCGCCTGCAGGCCGGTGCGTTTCTGGGCGACCCGGGCCAGGTGGACATGCCCGGCGTGGAGTGGGTTGAAGGACCCGGCAATGACCAAACCGGGCGCGGGACTGTCGCTGATGCGGCCGTCGGCGTGAATGTGGCACCAGGAACGCTTGCCCGCCAGGGTTTCGAACAACGGGGACAGGAGTTCATCCGGCTCAGGAGCCAGGGATTCCCCGGGTTGGCCCAGGAGCAGTTGGAGTAGTTGGGAGGAAACCTGGTGTTCCTGTTCGCCCCGCACGCCGCCCCGTCCAAGATGGAGGGTGTGGCAATGCGCCGTGTGCCCATCACAAATGGCCATGTGGGCCCGGTCGGTGCCGCGCCGGGGCGGTTGGGTTGCCAGTGCTGCGGTGCAGGCCACCCCCACGCAGAGGCTTTTTTTGTCAGCAGGCGCGATTTGCCAGGCATTGTTCCAGGCCCGCCATGCCAGTAGGCGGGCGGTTTCAACCGAGCAAAGGGATTCGGGCAGCCGACCCAGGTACCGGCCCAAGGCCTCGCGCGAGTAGGGGATTTGAGCGTCGAGCACCACCTGCGAGGCGCCGGGTTGCCTGAGGATTGACTGGATAGCTGAGGAGGCCGCACCGGCCACTACCATCGCCATGGGCGGACAGTGGGACACCACGCGGCGGGCCAGCGTGTCCAAATCGTCCTGGGCATCCATGGGGTTGGCCGGAGGGGTCAGGCGGGTGGGGCTTGCGGGAGGGAATTTTCCGCATCCTGCAGATAACGGCAAAACTCGTGCGGGGAGTCGATCCCGCGGGCATTTTCAAGAAATCCGTCGAGGCGGACCAGACGGGCGATGCGGGTCAGCACCTGCAGATGTGTGGCATCATCACGGCAGGCCACCATGAAGAAAAGATCCGTGGGCTGATTGTCTGGCGATCCAAACTGAAGAGGCGAGGCTAGCCGGGCGAAGGCAAGGACCGACTCGCCCAATTCAGCCTTCAGCCGGCGGCTGGGGTGCGGGATGGCAACCCCTCCGGGCTGGGCGGTGCTACCGCGCTCCTCGCGTTCGCGCAGGCTATCCAGCAGGGCAACGGGATCCCAGACCTGCCAGGATTGCTCCGCCAGGGCCGCCAATTCGCGCAGAAGGGAGGAGCGTGTGCCAGCCCGCAGGTTGAGGCTCACGCAGGCCGGGGGCAACAGGGCGGATACCAGCGACCTGGGTTCGCCAAAGCCCGACTCGGACGAATCGACCGCGCCCTGCACGGCCTCGGAGAAGGAAAGGCTTTCCACCTCCATCCGGCTGAGTTCCGCGTCGGAATAGCCGGGCAGGTTGGTTTCGAGCCAGCGGGTTACTTCCGCCCTGGCAAAACGCCATTCCCCGCCGACTTTCCTGCCTGGAAGGTCGCCTTGGAGAGCCATTTTTTCCACCATCCTTGGGTCACGCTGTAGAAAGGCGGCCAGTTCGCGGATGGAGTAGGACTCTTTTTGCATGGGGAGGTACAAGTTCCGGCATTCTGAAAACAAAGATCCCGGCGACGAACCGTCACCGGGATTCTCATTATCGGCAAGCAGGGGTGGGCTGGACAAGGTCCAATCCAGGTTGCCGGCTTGTTTTTAACTACCCAAACTGCCTATTTGTGTCATTTTGGGCCAGTCAAGCCAGGTAGGGCGAAGCCCCGACCATCCTTCAGCAACTGGGTTTGGGCCTGGGTTTGCTGGCTGAGACCCCACAGACGGATGAAGCCCTTGGCGGCTTCGTGGTCGAACTGGTCGCCACGCTCGTAGGTGGCCAGCTTGTGGCTGTAGAGGCTGTGCTCGCTCTTGCGGCCAACCACGATGGCCTGGCCCTTGAACAGCTTGAGCCGAACCTGGCCACCGACGAACCGCTGGTTGCTGGCGACGAACGCCGCCAGATCCTGGTGGAATCCACTGAACCAGAGACCGTTGTAAACCAGGTCCGCGTATTCCTGGGACACCATGGTTTTGAAGCGCTGGGCCTGTTTGCTGAGGCAAATCGATTCCAGTTCCCTGTGGGCGGTGTGCAGGATGACCGCGGCCGGGGCCTCGTAAAGCTCGCGGCTCTTGATGCCCACCAGGCGATTTTCCACATGGTCGATCCGGCCGATTCCGTGTTCGCCACCCAGTTTGTTGAGTGTTTCCAACAGGTTGACGCCGTCGATGGGTTTGCCATCCAGGGCGGTGGGGCGTCCCCCTTCGAAATCGATGGTGATTTCCGCGGGTTTGTCGGGCGCCTTGGCGGGGCTGACGGTCCAGCCGAAAGCCTCTTCCGGGGGCTCGGTCCAGGGATCTTCCAGCACGCCGGCCTCGCAGGAGCGGCCGAACAGGTTGATGTCCAGGCTGTACGGGCTTTTCACCGTGGCCTCGACGGGAATGTTGTGCTTGGTGGCGTATTCCAGCGCGTCGTCGCGGGTCATTTTCCACTCGCGGACCGGGGCGATGACCTTCAGGTCGGGCGCGAGGGTCTGGAAAGTGACATCGAAACGCACCTGATCATTGCCCTTGCCGGTGCAGCCGTGGGCAACCGCCACGGCGCCGTGGTCCCGGGCGGCATCGACCATCAGTTTGGCGATGAGCGGGCGGCCCAAGGCAGTGGCGAGCGGGTATTTTCCCTCGTACAGGGCGCCCGCCATGAGGGCCGGGAAGACGAAGTGATCGACAAACAGGGCGCGGGCATCCATGGTGACCGCATCGACCGCGCCGGTGGCCAGGGCCTTTTTCTTCACCCTGTCCAAATCGCGGACCTCACCGAGATCGACGGTGAAGGTGACCACATCGAGATCGTATTTTTCCTTGATCCAGGGGACCATGACCGAGGTGTCGAGCCCGCCGGAGTAGGCCAGGACCACTTTTCCTTTTGAGCCGCCTTTATTCGCCTTCGTATCCTTATCGGTGGTAGCCATGCTCGTGAGTGCATCCTTTGGGATGGTTCCCGGCTTCAAGTCGGCCGAATCACCCTGATTCAGGCGGTTCTTTTCGGAAACCCACTAGGGGGAAGGATAGATGACAGGGCAGGGGGTGGCCAAGGCGCTCGTGTTTGTGCTGCCGTCCCGGCTGTGCCAGACCATGATCCTCCAGGCCTTGGATGAGTCTCCAAGCGAATGTTGCGGTTTATTGGCGGGGAAACGGCACGATGGTGGCTGGGTGGCTGAGGATGTGTTTCCGCTGGTGAACGAATTGAAGAGCGCGACGCGATTCCGATCGGAGCCCAGAAGCCTTTTGTCCGCCTTGAGGTTGATTGAACACCGGGGCATGGATGTGGTGGGGATTTACCACTCCCACCCCAAGACGGACGCCATTCCCAGCCGGACGGATCTGGCATGGCGATGGGCGGACGGGGTCGCGGACCTGATCATCTCGCTTTCCGGCGAAAAGCCCGTGGTGAGGGCCTGGAGTTTGGGCGACCTGGATTTTGAGGAATTGCAGCTGAAAACCGCCTAAAACCCGCGGCAACAACACGGTAGCCACTTGCGGTGGCCCGAAGTCCTAATACCTTGGAACAGTCCTGTGGGCCGGTTTGCACCGATTCCGGCACCGGGGGCGTGTTGCTTTCCCCAATGAACCGAAAAACGAGTGAATCATGGCGATTTTTTCCTCCCTGGCCCTGACGGCGGCATGCGCCCTGATGTTTCAAACCAAGGCAGAGCCCTACACCCTTGGGAAGGATTCCCAGGTGCAGACCGGGGTGCCCCAGGGGACGGTCACCCGGCATGAGCACACGAGCCAGGTTTTCGCCGGCACCAAACGGAATTGGTGGTTGTACCTGCCGGCAAGCCCGGAGCAGGCGGGGCCCCTGTGCGTGATGGTTTTTCAGGACGGTGAGTGGTATCAGCAGCGGAACGGGGATTTCCGGGTTCCCGTGGTTCTGGACAATCTAATTCACCAGAAGAAAATCCCGCCAATGGCGGCTGTTTTCATCAATCCCGGTGTATTTGGTGACACCGAAGGGAATGGCAAGCCGAGGAGCAACCGCAGCTTCGAGTACGACACCTTATCGCCGCAATACGCCGAGTTTTTGGAAAAGGAGATGCTTCCGGCCGCCATGGAAAAAGCCCGGGAGGCGAAGGCCGTTTTGAGGACGGATGCCGCTGGCCGCGGGATCGGCGGAATCAGTTCCGGCGGCATTTGCGCCTTCACCGTCGCCTGGCAGCGCCCGGAACTGTTCAGCAAGGTTCTCAGCCATGTGGGCAGCTTCACCAACATCCGGGGCGGCGATGTCTACCCTGGATTGGTTCGCAAGGCGGCCAAGAAGCCTATCCGGGTATTTTTGCAAGCCGGGGAAAATGACTTGGACAATCAGCACGGGCACTGGCCCCTGGCCAACCAGCAAATGGCGGCCGCGTTGAAATATGCCAAATACGATTACCGGTTTGAAATGGGATCGGGTGGTCACAACGGCAAGCACGGTGGCGCTTTGATGCCGGAATCCCTGATCTGGCTATGGCGGGACACGCCAAACGCTCCGGCTGCAAAGTAGGGCGAGTCCACCCGCAGGTATTCCTTTTCCAAAGGGACAACGACGGAGGCCGGCAAAATTATCCCAGAATGCCTAAAGCTCCAAAATGGATGCTTGGGCCCTGGTTGCCCCAAGTGTGAAAAATTCCCAGCCTTTTTGATGCGAAAACCTTGCTCATAGGGGGTAGAGGGCCTAGGGTGAATTTGTGCCTGACTTTTCCGGTTGTGCCGGTTGTGCGGGCTATCAGACTAGGAAAGTCCCTTCTCTCCCAGATGGAGCAACCAATGAACGCAATGAAGATGGCTGGCTGGGTTGTGGCTTTGGCCGCAGGCACCCTTTTTGTTGGAAACGCCAGCGCTTTTGGCAACCGGAACAAGGGCTGTGACACCACCCCTGCCTGCGCTCCCGCCCCGGCCACCAAGCTGGTGACCGTGACCGAATACAAGAAGGTTCCCGTCGAGAAGATGGTCACCGTGCGGGAAGTGAAATCGGTTCCGGTGAAGGAAACACGCGAAATCACCACTTACAGCACCAAGAAGGTGACCGAGCAGGTGCCGGTTACCAAATGCGTGGACAAAGGTCATTTCGAGTGCCGTGAGGTGGTGGTTGGGCAGCGTTCGCACCGTGTCCCCGTGACCATCCAGGATGCTTGTGGCAATTGCGTCACCCGCTGCGAAAGGGTTTGTGAGCCTGTGGTTCGGACCCAAAAAGTGTGGGTTCCCAATGTGGTGAAGGAATCCGGCACCGCCACGGTGACCCGTTGCGTGAAGGTTCCGGAGAAGAAAACCGTTGAAGTGACCACCTGCAAGAAGGTGGTGACCGAGAAGCAGGTGAAGGTGTGCGCCTACGAGTGCGTGCCGGTGAAAGTGACCAAGGAAGTTTGCTGCGACAACGGCTGCGATAGCGGCCGTCGGCGCCTGTGCCGCTAATTAGAGATATCTAAAAATTTAAAAATATATGCCGGTCTCCCCAAGCCATTTGGGGGGACCGGTTTTTTTGTTCCTGACTGTTATTCAGCCCGTCCTTTCTAATGGAGCAAACCTTTCACCCGTCAATTTCGTCAGACTTAGAAGTTTAAGCGAAATGAACCGAAGCAAAATGAGTAGTTTGGAAAGTTTAAGAAGCTTGGAAACCCGAGGTAAGATAAAGAGACAGAATGTACTGATACGCACAGGACTTGTCTGTGTGCCGTTGGGAGGTTGATCCATGGGTTGGTTTATGCCCAAAGGGTTTCGGACCAAGCAGCGTTCCTCCGTGGCAGGTGGCCGCCTGCCGGTTTCGCGCGTGCAACCCGTGGTGGAGAAATTGGAGGACCGCACCGCCCCGGCCGTGGCCCTTTTCAATGCGGGTACCTTGAGCCTTCAGTTGGCAAACAATGAGGCATTGACGTTGCAGAACGGCCTGTCCGTCGGCACGCAATTGAATCTGGTTTCCAACCAGAACATTGACTACTCCCAACTGCCTTCCGGGATGGTGGCCACGGTTGTTTCAGCCTCCAACATCACCCTGAATCTCGATCTGGTTAATGATGATGTGAATCACCTGCTGGTGGATTTCGGTTCGGCTTCGGGCGGCCTCGCGAGTTTCGGCGACTTCAAACCCAGTACTTTGCTGAATGTGACTGTCCAGGATGCGACCGGGGCATCCGGTAACCAGCTTCAGTTTTCCAAGTCCCTGGATCTGACCTCGGCAAACGGTAATTTTTCGGCCAACCTGCTGGGGACCTCTGTCAGCCTGAACGGTTCGCTCAAAACCGGAAAGGGAACCATCCAGATCGCTGACCAACTGGCCGGAAGCGCCCTGACCGTGAGTTCGACCGCCTCCCCACAACTGGATGGCAGCACCATTTCCCTCGATTTCAGGGGTGAGATCGGCAACGCGGCGAACCCCTTGAAAGTGCGTGTGCCAAGTCCCGGACTGCTCCAGGTGGTGACCCAGAACTATTCCGCCAACCTGCAGGCGGTGGGATCGGTGAAGATCGGCAAATTGGATCTGGGCACCGGCACGGCCACCCTGAGGGGTGCTTACACCTCGGTCGCAGATTCGATTGGCGACGGAACCACCTTGAACATGGCGCTGAACGCCCTGCTGATCGTCGGCGGTCAGGACACCATTGGAGGGCTTTCCGGTCCGGGGCAGGTTTCATTGGGGGCCAACACCCTCACCTTGGCCATGACCGGCGCCCGGACCTTCGACGGGATATTGAGTGGCACCGCCGCCCTGAACCTCACAGGGGCCGGCATCCAGACATTGACGGGCAGCAATACTTTCAGCGGCAGCGTCACGATCAGTCCATCGAGTGGTCTGGTGATAGGGTCGGGAGTTTCTGGTGACCTGCCGGCCTCGACTTTCCAGAATGAGGGCACCCTCACCTTTTCCCGCACCGGCACTTTGGATGTCGCGGGGCAGATTCGTGGAGCGGGTTCGGTCGCTTACGCGGGTGGCG
>JAFMJU010000472.1 GCA_017853285.1 Gemmataceae bacterium | reverse complement strand
TCAAAGGGCATGGCCCTGCGGGTGAAAAGCCTGGGGTGGGCATAAATCGGACTAATTTGTCAGTTTTTAATGTATAGTGGAGGTAGCGCACGCATTTCGGGGAAGGGTATTCCATGAGAATGGCACCGCAAGGCTGGGTGATGGCCCTGATGTTGGCGGGGGGTTTGGCGCGCGGGTTTTCCCGCGCCGCCGACCTGGATGACGCCCCCATCCACTACGCGACGGCCCCGGAGAACAACGCGGTCGCGCGGTTGCAGCAGGCCCTGGACACGGGCAAGGCCAAACTGGCCTTTGACAAGGACAAGGGATACCTGCCGGCCATCCTGCGGGCATTTGATGTGCCGGTGTCTTCGCAGGTGCTGGTGTTCTCGAAGACCAGCCTGCAGCGGAACCGGATCGCTCCCAAGACCCCCCGCGCCATCTACTTCAACGATGACATGTATGTGGGGTATTGCCAGTCGGGCGAGGTGATGGAGCTCTCGATCGCGGACCCGTCGCTGGGGACGGTGTTTTACACGCTGGAGCAGCAGCCTGATGAGCCGCCGCGGTTCAGGCGGCAAACGGAAGCTTGTCTGATTTGTCATGGATCATCGGCCACGCAGGGGTTTCCAGGGCATCTGGTGCGGTCGGTGTATCCAGACCCTGAGGGGCAGCCAATCTTCTCGCTGGGGACCAGCCGGGTGGACCATTCGACGCCGCTAGCCAAGCGGTGGGGTGGCTGGTATGTGACCGGCAGCAACCCGGGGCGCGAACATTTGGGGAACCTGATTCTACCCAAGAACACCCGGTACCAACCAAGCGGCAACCCGCATGGAACCGAATGCAACGACCTGGGCCGGTTTTTTGAAACCGGGGAATACCTGTCGAAGCATTCGGATCTGGTGGCGCTGATGGTCCTTGAGCACCAGGCCGAGGTGCACAACCGGCTTACCCGGGTGGCGCTGGAGACCCGGCTGGCGCTGCACCAGCAGGAGGAGTTCGACCGGATTTTGGGCCGCCAGGAAAAGGGGCCGAGTGAAAGCACGGCCCGGCGGATTGATTCGGCTTGTGAAAGTCTGGTGGAGCACCTGTTTTTCGCGGATGAGGCGCCGCTGGGCGGAAAGGTGAGCGGGACCTCGGGTTTCGCGGCGGAATTCCAGGCCAAGGGCGCGCGCGATGGGCGGGGCCGGTCGCTGCGGGATTTCGATTTGACCGATCGCATGTTTCGATATCCCTTGAGTTACATGGTGTTGTCGCAGGCATTCGAGCGGTTGCCGGCCGAGGCCAAGGCCCGGGCGGTGGCGCGGATCCGGCAGATCCTGCTAGAGGGGAGCGCGGACAAGAAATATGCCCACCTGATCCCGGAGACACGCGGCCGCATCGGCGAGGTGCTGGCGGGTTCCAGCCCGGTCTGGAAGGAACGGCTGGCGCACTAAGCGATGTTTTGGGCCCGTGCAAAAGGCCAATCCCCGCGGGATCTGCTCCAGGCCATGAAGACGATCAATCCCACCAGCAGCGTGCCTAGCCCCAGCAGGATGAAGAGCCAGCCGGTGCCGGCGTAGACAAAGAGCCAGCCCAGGAGGGCGACCAGCAGGGGCAGGGGATAGAGCGGCATGCGCCAGGGCATGGGGACGCCCTTTTTGCGCAGCAGCATGACCGCGAAGACCTGGGCGATGAACTGCTCGATGATGCGGGTGGCGACCAGCGCGCTGATGATCATGTCGAGGCTGAACAGGCTCCAGAAAAGCACCAGACCGCCGATGAGCAGCAGGGAACGGTGGGGGATGCGGTGGACGGGGTGGACCGCGTCGAACCAGCGCAGGAAGTTGCCCTCGCGCGCCGCGGCGTAGGGGACGCGCGAATAGCCCAAGGTGCCTGAGAAACAGGAGGCGAAGCAACTGCCCACCAGCAGCACGGTGACCAGCCTGCCGGCCCAGTCGCCACGGAGGCGGGTCATGAACTCGGCGGTGAGGTTGTCCTTGTTCTCGAGGATGGAGTCGAGGGGGATGACGCCGGTGAAGGCGAGGTGGACCAGGCTGAACAGGGCCACCACGGCGAGGGAACTTGCCAGGATGGAGCGGGGCAGTGTGCGGACGGGATCGCGCACCTCGCCGCCCAAATAGCAAACATTGTAGTATCCGAAATAGGAATAGATGGCCAGGCCCATGCCGGCACCCAGGCCGGAGGTGAGGTGGCGCGGGGCCGTGTCGTCGGGCCTGCCCGCCATGAAGGTGGCAAGCTGGAAGCGGGGCAGCCCCTCGAGGAGGACCCAGCCGATCACGGCCATCACGGCCGCCAGGAACACCAGGCTGATCTTCCCGAGGCTGTCCACACGCCTGTAGAGCAGGGCCAGAATGAGCCCGCCCATGGCCAGGCCGAAAACACGGGTGGGGCTGAGGATCATGCCCAGGAACTGGCCGTTTACCTCGGCGCCCAGGCGGACCGTGTTGGCCTCGTCAAACGCCTTGAATTCGGGGCTGATGGCCTTGGAGAACTGGGCGGCGGCCACGAGGCCCGAGCCGACCTCGAGCGGGCCGGAGAGGAGGATCTGCCAGACGAACAGGAAGGACATCAGCCGGCCCCACCTGGAGCGGCCGAAGCTCTCGAGCAGGTAGTGGTAGGATCCCCCGGCGGAGGGGAGCGCGGCGCCCAGCTCGCCCCAGATCATGCTGTCGCAAACGATCAGGACGCCGGCCACCAGCCAGGCCAGCAGCGCCTCGGGGCCGGGCAGAACGCCGAGGATGAGGGGCACGGTGGCGAAGACGCCGGCCCCGACGATCTGGGTGATGTTGATGGCGGTGGCCTGCCAAAAACCCAGGCCCCGTTGCAGGCCAGGCTCGTTTGATCCTGTATCCATGGTGCGATCGCGGTTCCGGAAAGGCTTAGCGGATTTCGGGCGGCACGCTGCCGTAGGTCCAGGGTTGCCCCTTGAAGGGGGGGGCGTCGGTGGCCTCCAGAACCGGTCCGGGTTTCAGGGTTTTGGCCAGCTCGATGCCCAGGGCGGTGATGCGCTCGGCGGAGCCGACCTTGAGGTTGCTGTAGCTGGTCAGGCGCGTCTCGTAGCCGCCGCCGCGTTCGCTGAAGGCGTCAGCCACGGGCACATAGCCCACGCAGCCGTTGGCCAGCGAGACCGGGCAGGTGAACGGGAAGCCCGAGGCTTTTTTTTGCTCCAGGCCGCAGGCGCAGAAGAACTCGGCGGGGTTGGTGATGTAGGCCACGGGGCCCACCTGAATGACCTGCACTTCGACCTCGGCGGTGGGGAA
>JAFMJU010000471.1 GCA_017853285.1 Gemmataceae bacterium | reverse complement strand
GTCAGGATTACCTGGAGGCGACAGTCACCTCAGGAGGCGCGCCCTTCATACAAAAGCGGGTGCTCCGGCAAAACTGGTCCGGGGACAAAGACCCCAAACCCGCCGGCCCCCTCAGGTGGGAACACCTCGAACCTCGCCAGTGAACCAAAAATGCCCCGCCTGAATCAGGCGGGGCATTTAGGTTTTCAGGAATCCCGTGGCAAGCGGATCAGGGGATGTTCTGAATCACCTCGCCGCCATCGGGGGTGAGGAGAGCCTTCAGGATTTTGGGTTCGACTTTTTTCGCGATGAAGCGGACGGATCCGTCGGCGAAAGCGGCGTTGAAACCATCCTTCAGGCCGGCCAGAAACTTGTCGACAGCCTCGGCGCCGGAAACCTCCCAATCCTCGGGCTTGGTCCACGTCACCGCCATGTTGGCGGGTACCTCCACCACCATGATGGTGTTGGAAGTGCCATCCGTGACACTGTTGAGCTTCACATCCTTCCCTTGGTTGGCAAACAATCCGCCCTTGCCGGTGGGCACCAGGTAGGTGGTCTTGCCGTTCTCCAGCTTCAGGTTGGGATTCTGGTAGACCTTGGGGATTCGGTTGATCAGTTTCTTGTTGTGGTCGCTGTCCCAGGGTTCGTCGAGCTTGAACTGCTTGTAGAGCCGGTCCTCCTCGATGTAGGGCAGAATCTTCACCCGCCAGCTCAGCAGGGGCTTGCCGTCCTTGCTGTTGATGGCGGGGGCTGGAAAACCACCCTGGGCATCGTGGCTGTTGTGGAAGGCCAGCCCGATCTGCTTCATGTTATTGACGGACTGCATGCGCTTGGCGGCTTCCTGCGCCTTTTTGGCGGACTCGCCGATCAGGTCGAGGATGGGTTGGGAATCCTCCATTTCCATCAACAACCCGTCTTTTTCGACCTTCAGTCCCTTTTTCATCTCGTCGACGATTTTTCCAACATGCTCGACAATGTCCCTGGCGTCCGGTTGCTGGGCCAGCATTTTCGGGGCAATGTCCAGCCCTTTCTGCATGAAATTGAGGGCCTTGGTGGCCGCCTTGCCATCCGCCTGCTTGATAAAAAGCTTGGCCTTGGGGGGGAACACATCAAAGCTAAGCCCGACCCATTCCAGCTTTTCGGTGAGGTCATTGGGGTCCAAACCGGGAATTCTCCCGCCCAGGGTGGGGGCGAATTCCCGCAGGGTCCTCTTCTGGTCTTCGGTGGGCACGATCGCGATCTGGATGGAATGCTCGCTATTCCATGATTTCATGGCCTCGGTCAGGTCGGCCCTGGGTTTGCCCTTGCCGTCCTTTGCTGCCTTCAGAGCTGAATCAGGGCCCCAGAACAGCATGCCGCTCCCTTCCTCCATCTTCAGCATGTCGCTGCCGGGCACGCGGGCCAGCAGGCTTTTCAGGGCCTTGACCTGCTCATCATCCTTCTTGGGGACCATGATGATCGGAAGCGGTTCGCCGCTGTCGAGCCCCTTGGTGCTCATGCCGATCCACATCTCATCGACATTCTTGTCGATGCCGGCCTTCACGGTGCCGATCGCCAGGCCGGCTGCCAAGGCCTGCGTTTGGTCGATGATCTTCTTGGAGCTAAGGAAGGCCACTGCCTTGGTCAGGTCCATCTTGCCCGGACGCACCCGGACCACAAGGAAGGTTTCCCCGTCCAGGTGTGGGGTGGGGTCAACCGCCCGGGCGGGTACCGAGCCGGCGACGGCCATGCCGATGGCCGCCACAAACGAAAACATCCTGAATCGATGCATCAGCAACTCCTTGAAAAATGAAACGCTTCGTTGATTATATCGTCCGTCACTTCTTCCAGTGGATCTCATAAACCACGGTGTTGTGGACACCCTTGGGGGCCTGGCCCAGGGGCTTGCCTGTCAGGGTCGCCTCGGTCGGGCTGGTTCTGGTGTATTCGAAGGGTTTTCCATGCCAGGGGTCGAGCGCGAGAGGCATCTGGGTGTCCTCCAGTTTTTCGGGCAGGCTACCGGTTTTGGTCGCGTGGAGGCGGATGGCTTCCACCTGCCGCAACGTCGCGATCCTGCGATCCAACCTCACGCGGGCCTCGAAAACCTTGTGCAAGGCGGGTAGCAGCAATCTCGCAAGGATTTTTGAGACGGATTGGCCCACCCCTGGGCGCAGGTTTCTTTCATGGTCTTCCAGCAGCGGGGCGGCCTGCCAAAGGGGTAGGTTGGCATACTTGAACACCTCGTCACGCTCGCGGTTGAATTCCCCGGCCATGCGCACCATCACCACCTGGGCCACGGGCATTTTTTCGACCACAACAGGCGGGGTGCCCTGCTTGACAAGCCATTCCTTGGACTGGGTGTATGAGACCAGGGAAATTGCGAACAAGGCGGTCTGCAAGTCCTGTCCTTCACCCATCACCAGGCCCAGTTGCTTTTGGAATTTCTTCAACTTTTCGGTGGCTTCCTCCTGGCTCATCACCCGTTCCAAATCCTGGATTGAAAGGAGTGAATCCGCGCCGATCCGCTCCCCACCCAACGCCGATTCAAGTGTAAGGAACGGAACCGGCAAAACTGAAAGGTCCCAATGGACGGAGGGAAAGTCCGGTTGCTGCATTCCCTCCTCCAGCCTTTCCAGAGCTATGGAGCAAAGGGCGACCCCGACAAGATGCTGGATGACGGTCGGCCCGTTCGAGACATGCCGACCCAGCGCCATCAGGGTTTGAATGTCCTTCAGGGCCCCCTCGTAATCCTTGCGGGCATACCTTAGCCGGATACGGTGGCTCAAAAGTCGCGCCAATTCCCGCATGCTTTGCACATCCGGCAACAATGCGGAAAAGCCGTCCCTTTTCAACCTTTCCGTCATTTCCCAGTCGCAATAAGACCTTCTGGCCCCTTCGGTCACCTGTTCAAGCGGCCAATATTTCAGTAGGAATTCCATCTCCTTCTGGGGCAGGTCCTGCAGCTTGGCCTTGCTCCAGGCTTCCTCTTTTTTCCACCAGTCCTTGTCGTTGCGGCTGTGGGAGAAGGTTTCGGGCGAAAAAGCCCGGTAGTAGCAGAGGGCGGCGTTGCCGCTCACCAAGTCCGCGGTTTCAGGCAGAAGGGGGTGGGCCAATGCCCGGAATGGGACCTTTGCCGGGTGAAGGGTGACTTCCTTTACCCAAACCGGTTTGGTTGGTTTTTCCTCCGCCTGGGAGGTTTCCAAGAGGGCGATTTGCGTGGGTAGCCAAACGGTCAGGCAGGTCAGGAAACCAAATAGAAGCATCACTTGTCCTCCGATTGAATCAGGTTGTTGA
>JAFMJU010000470.1 GCA_017853285.1 Gemmataceae bacterium | reverse complement strand
TTCTGGCCAGCAGATTTTATATCAACATTGTCATAGCCAACACCGCACCTAACAATAATCCTGCAATTATTCATTTCGGATATGGTTCGATCCGTTATTCCAACATCATGGTACAAAAGGACCGCACTGGCACCCATTAAGCCATCACGGGCTTCCGATTCGGAACTTGCCTTTAGCAACCGAATTTCAGCAATATCACCCAAGATTTGCTGTTCGACCGAATCCTCGACCAGGTAATCAGGCACCACCACAACAGGCTTCCCAGACATTGCTTCCCCTTTTCTGATTCGCGGAACGGATTGGGAGAACAGCCAGATTTTTAACCTGGGGTCTGTTTTACGAGGTTTTTCAATCCGTGGGGGCCAAACAGCAGCGACCATTCACAAAGGATCTTTCCCATAAACTTGAGAGGATCCAACTACCTGCCGGTTTGCGGCTAACTTCAAGGAAAAAAACATGGAATGGCTGGGTCTCGACCATGGGATTCTTTACGGCCTGGAGCGGGCAAGAACCGAACCGGCCACCTCCATGATGTTGATTTTGACCTATCTGGGAAATTGGCAGGCCATTTTGGCTGTGACGGGGCTGGTTGGTTTATTTTTGATCCGATCCAAGAATCCCCAGGGGATTTCAGCGGCAAAAGGACTCATCCTGGCGTTTCTTTTTTGCCTGGGTACGACTGAGTTATCAAAAAGGGCAATCGCTCGGGAAAGGCCGGATATCGTTGAGGTGGCTGGAAACTACCAGAAACCAGAATCCCCCAGCTTTCCCAGCGGCCATGCCAGTTGCTCAATGACCCTGGCGGTTGCCCTGATTCTAGCCATGCGAAGGATCACACCCCATTCGTGGTGGTGGGCAGCCGCCTCAATCCCCTTGGTTTGTTACGGCATCGCCATTGGGTTCACGCGCCTTTACCTCGGTGTTCATTGGCCAACTGATGTGATTGCGGGCTGGGCCCTTGGAATCGTATGCGCGGGCGGGGCATTTTTAATCACGGGGCACCCGGCCAAATTGGTTTCCACCACCCCCGGTCCGCCCGCCCCGTAAGCGCCTAAAAACCGACCAGCAAACCGGATGCATGATGGTGTTGCTTTCCACCTGCCGATACGGATAAAGGCTCCGTGTCGAGGTGTCCATGGCGTTGCTGAAACAAAATCAAAACAGCCCACCCCCAGCCCCTACCGGGCCAGACGAAGACTTTTTAATTGTTGCCGAAGGCCATTTATCGGGTAACCGGCTGAAATTAAGCCTTCCAGCAGTTCATCTAGGATCAGACATCAACTGCGATATCTGGCTGCCGCATGAAGATATAAGGCCATGGCACGCCCTTCTTTTCAAGAAAGACACGCGTTGGCTGGTCAAGAGCTTGGACCCAACCCAACCTGTTTTGGTGAACGGGTCGGCCGTGAACACATCGGTATTAGCCAATGGTGACCGGCTAGGACTGGGAAGGCTGATATTCGTGCTGGAAACCCCGGATACCGGGCGCCAACCCAGTTCAGCCAAAGCGGAGGATATTTACTCAGCCTTAAGGGTTCATGCCACGGCCGTTTCGGCCGCTCAAGTGGACCTTTACCAAAGGGAAGCCAAACTGGCTGATGAAAAAAGGCGCTGGAAAATCCGTTGCACCCAGATTGCCAAGGAGCTTTCACGACGCCAGGAAATCCTCCGCAAAAAAAACAGCTTGCTTCAAAAGGCTTCGGCATCCCTGAAAAAAGGCCCCTTTCCCCCTGTGGAGGATCAGCCAAAAAGCAACTTGCAGGACCAATCCGACAGCCACAAAGTCCTCTCCTTGATTGCCGCGGTGGAGGAACGTACGCAATCCCAGCGCAGGAGGTTGGCCCAAGTTTATTGGAATCAGCGGCAGGGGACCGCGAAACGGTTTGTCGCCTGGGAGAAAGCCCTTGCACGGCGGGAAGCCGCTTTGGAAAGAAGCTGGCAGGCCCTTGTTTCAAAACACAAAAAGAAGGAGCAGGAGGCGGCTTCCACGCTGCTCACCCTCGAGCAACGGGAGAACGCTTTCCGAATCCGGCTTCTGGAAAGTGAGCAGTCCCTGCAAATCCGCGAAAAAGCGCTGAAAAACGCGGAAAAGCAAAGCGCCTTGCAAAACCGCCGAATCAGTGAGGAGACGGATCGCCTGCGCGCCAGCCAGCGCGAATGGATCAGCCGGCTGGAGGCACTTCATCGGGAAGAAAGCGCCTTGAAGCGGAGGGTTGAAAATCTTTCGGCCCAGATAGATCGCAACCTGCCCCCGCTGCCTTGGGACCCCGAGACCACCCAAACCCACCCTGAAAACTCTTCCTCCAGCCAACACCATCTGGACCAAGTTTCCGGAAGGGTGCCTCAATCCAGTTTGGGCCTGATCCTAAGCGAATCCCTTGCGATCCTTTCGAACCAAAGGGAAACCCTGGTACGCCAGGCGGAAGCCCTTGCCGCCCGGGACCTGGAATGGATTCAAGAACAGAAAGCGGCGGCTTGCTCTCTGGAGGAAAGCCTGGTCAGCCTGTCCCACCAGGAACACCTGTTGGCGGAAAAGCACGCGCAACTGGACCGTTTGCTGGAAGAGAACGCCTCTCTGCAAACCCACCTGGATGAGGAAACCAAGGCCCTGAAAAACCAACGCCGGCAGGAAATGGAAAACGCCGCCGGCCTGCACACCCGCCTGGTTACCCAGGAATCCTTCCTGGAGGAACGCCGGGACAGGCTTGCTGAACTCGAGAAAAAGGTGGAGGAATTATCCTCCCGGCAGCATGGCGGAATCATCCGTTATCTTGAACTGGCCCGCGAGGCCGCCGTGCGCGCTGAATCCAGGGAAAAATCGCTTTCCCAATTGGAACAGGACCTGAGGAAAAATCTGGAAGAAAACCAGTTCCACTGGCAAACGATGGCGCTGGAACGGGCCGAACTGGAAGCCCTCAGGGCGGAATTGCTAGCCTCGGCCAAAATGAAACCCGAGGCCCTTGCCAATCGGCTTCGGGAGGCGCGGGCGACCGCCGGGGAGCGCACCGCCGGCTGGCTGCGTATTTTGGATGCAAAGCACCAGGAATTGGCCCGGGAACTTGCCAGTTCGCGGGCCACCTGGACCAAATTGACAGAACTGCTGATCGAGCTGGAGTCCGCTCTCAACAAACATTCCCGGCAAAGGCAGGGGAGCGACATGAAGGCCTTCGCCCTGTTGCGCCACCAGGAGGAAGCCGCCTTTTGGCGCGAGGAATTGGAAAGGCTGAACGCGGAATTATCCGCCCGCGCAGCT
>JAFMJU010000469.1 GCA_017853285.1 Gemmataceae bacterium | reverse complement strand
TCGGCCAGCCAAGAAATCAGCCTTTATCGCAAATTGAAATCATCGACAGACAGCCAGAAATACCGAGTCATCATCTTTATTCGCCAGCTACACCTTTAGACTTCCTGAGATTCCAGAACACACGGTCAGGCGTGCTTGCCTTGGAATTGGGGTAGGCTGAATAACCGCCAAACTTTTACAATTTATTACTGGTGAAAGAGGCCATGCCGCCGGAATCTTTCCGGGGCTCCGTGGCATTTTGAAGTAAAGGCATAAGAACATGGAATCTGCCGATATCGCCCAATTGCGGAATGAAAAATACAACGCCTCCGTCGCCTCCATTCACAAATCCCACTCCGACTTGATGGTCATTCGGGTACAACCGGACAAACAGCCTGCACCTCACAAAGCTGGACAATATACCCTTCTGGGGCTTGGGAATTGGGAGCCTCGTTTTCCAGGAACGGCGGATGAGCCGCTTCCGGAAAGTGAAAGGAGCAAATTGGTTCGGCGTTCCTACTCCATCAGCGCGACAGTTTTGGACGAGAAGGGGCAACTTGCGGACAACACCGGTAAACCGTGGCTTGAGTTTTACATTGTCTTGGTTCGTGAAACAGCAACTGGAAAGGCTCCGGCACTGACCCCCCGTTTATTCATGCTCAAGGAGGGGGACCGGATGTTCTGCGGCGAAAAGATCACGGGAGCCTACACCCTGGACCTGGTCAAACCGAACGATACCGTTTTGTTCCTGGGCACTGGCACGGGGGAGGCTCCCCATAACTACATGCTTCAACAACTCCTCAACCAAAAGCATGAAGGAAAGATCGTTTCCGCATCCTGCGTCCGTTTGAAAAAGGACTTGGGCTACCTGTCCATGCATGAGGAATTGATGCGCAGGTATCCGCAATACCTGTATCTACCCCTGGCAACCCGGGAGCCTGAAAATGCGGGCAAAAAAGTTTACATCCAGGATCTGCTCCGGAGTGGGGACCTTGAGGCGCAACTAGGCAGCAAACTTGATCCCGCCTCAACCCATGTTTTCCTTTGCGGAAATCCGGCCATGATCGGGGTTCCCGAAAAGGATCGGGAAACAGGCCAATACTCTTACCCGAAACCTGAAGGTGTCATCGAGGTGCTGGAAAAGAGGGGCTTCAAAGCGGACAAGGGCCACCATGACCGGGGCAACATCCATTTCGAGGAGTACTGGAGCTAACCCGCGAACTTTCAGGGACCCCGCCTCAACGGCAGGGCCTTTTTTCCCCTCAAAAGCTCCCACGGATGGGCCAGCCTCATGCAAACAGAAACGGTTGGCAATTACCGTCTTGTCAAACACCTGGCAACTGGCCAGACGAGCCAGGTGTACGAAGTCGTTGAAAGTGGTTCCAGTCGTCACCTGGCCATGAAGCTGCTTCTCCCGGAAAAGGTTGGGGATGTGCAGGCCCGGGGATTGCTCCTGCACGAGGCCGAGGTGGGCCTGAAATTGGCCCATCCAAACATCATCCGAATCTTCCATGTCAACAAATCAAAGGAAAATCCTTTCTTTGTGATGGAGTATTTCCAGGCGGGCAGCATTCGGCTGCGCCTGCAACGCAAGGAAAAGGCCTACTTTGCTGAAAAGGGGCAAGAACTCCTGAAACAGGCGGCGACAGGATTGGCCTTCATGCACTCAGAGGGTTGGGTGCACAGGGATATCAAGCCGGACAACATATTGGTCAACAATGCCGGCGAGGTGAAACTCATCGATTTCGCGATTGCCTGCCGGATCCCCGCGGGCTTAGCCAAATTCCTGGGGAGAAACCCTAAGGCGGCCGGAACACGCAGTTACATGTCGCCCGAACAGATCCGTGGCCAGCACATCGATGGCAGGGCCGACATCTACAGTTTCGGTTGCATGTGCTACGAGATCGGGACCCAAGGCAAGGTTCCGTTCACGGGGAACAGCAACCAGGATCTGCTTACCCGCCAAATCCGCGACAAGCCCGTCTCGCCGGATATCATCAACCCCGAAATCACCAAGGAATTCGCGGGATTGGTGATGCGCATGCTCGAAAAGAAACCTGAAAACCGGCCAAAGGATTTCCACGAGGTCCTGATCGCGTTGCGGGCCTTGCAGATTTGGAAATCACCACAGCCAGGCAAATAGGAATACTGCCAAACAGAGGAGGCGCAACCATGGCCAAGACCGCCAGTCTTCCGTTCGAGACAGACATTTGCGACATGGAAAACCTGTTGGCAAACCTGGAAACAAGGACCGGCAAAAACCTTCCGGCGGAGGAGGAAATCCGTCGCATTCGCAAGGAACTGGTGGCGCTGAAAAAACTCCGCTACGGGAATTTGACCGCCTGGGAAACGGTTTTGGTCAGCCGGCATCCTGACCGTCCGCAATTCATGGATTACACACGCCTCGCCTTCGAGGATTTCACCGAACTGCACGGCGACAGGGCGTTTGGCGATGACAAGGCCCTGAGATGCGGACTGGCAAGGATTGGCGAGACGAAGTTGGTGCTGATGGGACATCAAAAAGGAAAAACCTTGGCCGAGCGAAGGGAATGCATGTATGGTTGCGCCCATCCCGAAGGGTACCGGAAAGCAATCCGTTGCATGAAATTCGCCGAAAAATTCAAATTGCCCGTAGTTTGCCTGATTGACACACCCGGGGCCTTCCCGGGAATCGGATCCGAGGAAAGGGGAATAGCCCAACTGATCGCCGACGCTTTGAAGGAGATGGCGATATTGGACACCCCCATCATTTGCGTGGTGATTGGCGAGGGCGGATCAGGCGGTGCCCTGGGAATTGGAATCGGCGACCGTATCGCCATGCTTGAACACGCTTATTACTCGGTGATTTCACCCGAGGGTTGCGCAGGCATCCTGTGGAAGACTGCAACCGAGGAGACCAAACCCAAAGCGGCTGAAGCATTGCGCCTCACATCGAAAAACTGCATGAAGCTGAAAGTGATCGACGAAATCCTGCCGGAACCCCTCGGTGGCGCCCATCGGGATCAAAAGGAAATGGCTGGAACCTTAAAGGCCTTTCTCCAGCGCTCCATCCGGGAATTGAAAACCCTGAAGGGCGGAGCCTTGGTGGAATCCCGGTACGAAAAATTCCGAAGGATGGGACAGTTTCTGGATGGGACAACCCCATGAGGCCGGCAAAAGGGAACCGTGGAAAATTCGGCCCCCAATGCAACATAAGACATATTATCGGACACTAAAAGAAGGCCGCCGGGGTGGCAGGGAACCAATTGGAACACGCCATCAATGTCCGATAATCA
>JAFMJU010000468.1 GCA_017853285.1 Gemmataceae bacterium | reverse complement strand
GCGACTCGTCCTCGATGAAGTCGCCGAAGTGGCTGTCCTCGCTCTCGCCGACCGGACGGTCGAGCGAGATCGGGTGCCGGCTGATCTTCATCACGCGGCGCACCTCCTCCATGGGCATCTTCGCCTTCACGGCGATCTCCTCGACCGTGGGCTCGCGGCCCAGGTCCTGCAGGAGGTGCTTCTGGATGTTCCGCAGCTTGCTCATGGTCTCGATCATGTGCACCGGCACGCGGATGGTGCGGGCATGATCGGCGATGGCGCGGGTGATGGCCTGACGGATCCACCAGGTGGCGTAGGTGCTGAACTTGTACCCGCGGCGGTACTCGTATTTGTCCACCGCGCGCATCAGGCCGGTGTTGCCCTCCTGGATCAGGTCCAGGAAGCTCAGGCCGCGGTTGCGGTACTTCTTGGCGATGGAGACCACCAGGCGCAGGTTGCCGCCTGACAGGTCGCGCTTCGCCTGCTCGTATTCGAGGTATCGGCGTTTGGCGCTTTCCACCCGCATCTGCAGCACATGCGGCTCCTCCAGCACATGCATCAGGTAGTCGCGCAGTTCCTTCTCGTAACCCTGCAGGTCCTCGAACTCCGATGGATCGTCGCGCTCGCGCATGCGGGCAATGATCCGCTCCAGTTCCATCATCCGGCGGGAGATCTGCTCCAGTTTCCTCAGCAGCGGCTGGATCCGCTGCGTGCGGATCGACAGTTCCTCGACCAGGGTCACGGCCTTGTACCTGCGGAGCCGCAGCGACCGCCGGAGGGCCAGTTTTTCCCGGGGATTCTCCTCCTCGAGGAACCGCCCGAAGTCGCGCTGGTTCTGGTCCAGAAGACGCTCGAGGGTCTTCAGGTTGTGGGGCATACGCTGGAGGATCTTGTCCTTCTCCAGGTTTTCCGTCAGGGAGACCTTGACCGTGCGGTCGAAGGGAAGCTCGCCGGTGTGCACCTTCCGCAAGGTGTCGACCACCTGCTGCATCACCCCGTCAACCTCCAGGACTTTCGAGCGAAAACGGCGTCGGGTGATCTCGATTTTCTTGGCCAGCGAGATTTCCTGCTCGCGCTTCAGCAGCGGGATCTCGCCCATCTGCGTCAGGTACATGCGGACCGGGTCGTCCACGCGGCGGCCGTCGTCGTCGTCAAAGAATGTGACTTCGTCGGTGATCGAGGCCTCCTCGACGGGGCGCCCGTCGCGCTCCTCCGCCTCGGTGTCGTCGATCAGTTCGATCCCCTGCTCCTCAAGGTTGATAAGCAGTTTGTCCAGCTTGTCGGGATTGGCGTCCTCCTCGGGGAGGACCTCGTTGATCTGGCCGTAGGTCAGGTAGCCCTTCTCCTTGCCCTGCTCGATGAGCTGGCGCAGGGCCTCGTGCATCTTCTCCGGTTCGGCTGGGGCCGCCGGGGTCGCTTCCCTGGCCTTGGGCCGGGCTTCGGTCGCGGTCTGGGCCGCGGCGGGCTTGGCCGAAACTGGCTTCGCCGGGGCGGGTTTCACGGGCGGTTTGGAGTTTTTCACGGTTGCGGTCTTCTTCATGGTTTCAATGCTCCCCGCGCGGTCTCCTGGAGGCGCCTGAGCACCTCGAGCGCAGCTTCATGGTCGCCCGCGTGGGCGAGTCGACCCAATTCCTCGCGCACAGTGGCGCTTTTCACGCGGACGTTCCGCCGCGCAATGCCCTCGACCAATCCCTCGAACCACTTCCTGGGTTCCGGATTGCTCTGGCCCATGTCACCCAGCCGCAGGACCACGGAATGTGTTTGGGGACTCAGGGTCGATCGCAACCCCTCGGGATCGGGCCGCTGGCCCGACCGCAAAAGCCCCAAAAGCGCCTCGTAAAGTCCCCTGGCCACAGGGTGGCTGAAACAGGCGGGCTCCACGATGGGCGCCGCCTCCTCGACCCAATCCGGGTGGCTCAACAACGCGGCCAGCAACTCGCGCTCCACCATGGGCATCGCCGCCTCGTCGATGACGGCCTCCCCGGGTGTCGCGGCGCCCTGCCGGGCGTCATTCCGGGCCGGCGCGCGGGGCGCCTTGGCCAGTTCCTCTTTCCTCTGCCATAAAGTCTCCTCCCTGAGACCCAACCTGCGCGCCAGCCTGCCCATCAGCAGCTCGCGCTTCACGCTGGCGGAGGACCCGGCGGGTCCCCCGTCCCCCAGCAGTCCCAGCACCCGGTCCAACCCGGCCTGGGACATTCCCACACGCTCCTCCACCCCTGGCGGGAACCATTTGTCCATCGCCACGGTGAGGGCGTCCCTTGCCTCCTCCAGCGCCCGGTTCAGCGGGCCGGGGCCCTCGTTCAGCAGCCAGTCGCAAGGGTCCAACCCTTGCGGCAGGCGCGAGACCCTCAATTCGATCTCTTGCTGGGCGAACAGGCTCAGTGCGCGTTCCACGCCGCCGTCGCCGCCCGCGTCGGCGTCGAAAACCAGCACCACCTGCTGCGTGTGCCGCCGCAATTGGCCCAGGTGCCGGTGGTTCAGCGCCGTTCCCATCGTGGCAACCACATTCAGGATGCCTTGCTGATGGGCCATCAACACATCGGTGTAGCCTTCCATCACGGCCAGGAAGCCACGTTTCTTGGCCTCCTCCCGCGCAAGGTCCAAGCCGAAAAGCTGCTCACTCTTGGTGAAAAGTACCGAGTCGGTCGAGTTGTAATACTTGGGGGCCCGCTCGGCCGTGGGGGTCCCGGGCAACACCCGCCCACCAAACCCGACTGTCTGCCCCCTGGGATTGCGGATCGGGAAGATCACCCGCTCGCGGAAGCGATCGAACAACCTCTCGTCCAACCTTCCGATGATTCCAAGCGTTTCCAGCAGGTCCAGGTCCATGCCTTCCCGCTGCGCAAGGCGCAACAGCCAGTCCCCACCGGCGGGTGCCCAGCCCACGCCGTAATCCCGCAGGGTCTGTTCCTCCAGCCCCCGGTCTTCGAGGTAATCACGGGCACCCTTGCCCGACTGGCGCTCCCATAGCGCCTCCTGAAAGTGTTTTTGTGCCCACTCGCAGGCTTCAAGTAGCCTCGCCTTTTGGGCCGATTGCGAGGAATCCTCGTTTTCCCGCCAAGAAATCCCCGCCCGGCGGGCCAGGAAATCCATCGACTCGGCGAAATCCAGCCTCTCGATCCGTTGCACGAAGCTGATCACATCGCCGTATTCACCGCAGGCCCAGCAACGGTAGCGCTGCCGGTCGGGATCGACATCGAAAGAAGGGCGGCGATCATCGTGGAAGGGGCACAGAGCTTTGAAACCCGCCCGGCCTGCCGCAGGGCCAAATATCCACCG
>JAFMJU010000032.1 GCA_017853285.1 Gemmataceae bacterium | reverse complement strand
TTGGCCCTGAGCGACAAGTCGGCAAGCCAACCGTTCCACATGGCCACCAGGGCGGACAGAAACTGTGTGCCCGCGAAATCAGCCGTTTGTAAAAGCGCCACGGAATCATGCTGGGTGTGGGCCAAATAATACCAGGGAAAACCAGTCAACAGGTATGCCCGCGCGTGTTCCAAGGGTATCCAGACCAACGGCACCATGAAGGCCAGGGGCAGCCCGGTTTTCCGGTCCAGCACGCGAAGAATTTTCCAGGCTGCCCACGGAAAAAGGGAGCACCACCAGGCAAGGAGAACCCAGGTTGCGATCATCCGCTCATCGGCGACCATCATCCATCGAAGGCTTGCCAGATATTGGCAAAAAGAGACGGCCCAAATGATCCAACCCGCCCTTGGACTTTGGGGAACCCTTACTGTCCAAAGAAAGGGCACCAGGGCAAACCACCCCAAAAAACCCCAATTGATCGGGAAAAAACTCAAATATTGAAGTAGGGAAGACAGCGCAAGCAGGCCGGCCAGCCCTTTTTGGGGAAGTGTGTCTGGTTGTGTTTCGGCTGGTTGGGCGTTCATCCAACCGGGACCACATGGATGCTGTCGGATTTGGCAAAGGAATGGTTTCCGGGCTGCAGGCAAGCCAATGCGTTGGTTCCAATCAGGGAACGCAAATCCGGTGATCCCTTCCATTCGGGGACATCAACCATTGGCCCGTCACTCGTGAGGACGAGTTTGGCCGGTTGTCGCAGGGGACGGTCGGTTTGGACCCGCCAATCATGGGTCAAACGGGCGGGGATGGGTTGGGCCGGTTCGGCGCTTGCCATTCCCTTCAACCTGTTCAGGGCCGGCCGAACCAATAATTCAAAAGTCACGTAGGAGCTGACAGGATTCCCCGGTAAGCCAAACACAACCACCCCGGACGGGTGGGTGCCAAACAGGAACGGTTTTCCCGGTTTCAATTGGATGCCGTGCATCCTGATCTCAACCCCCAGTTTTTCCAAGGCCGGTCGCACCAGATCCTTGGGGCCCACGGATACACCCCCGCTGAGGATAAGGACCTGGTGTCCCAAGCCTTCCTTGACCAGGCTTTCGGTGGCTTGCGGGCAATCGGGTGCTATTCCCAAAAACCTCGGCACACCACCGGTTCGGGCAACTTGTGCCATCAGCATGGGGCCGTTGCTGTTGCGGATCTTTCCGGGCCCCGGTTTCATGTTGGGGTCCACCAACTCATTTCCGGTGCTGACAATTGCCACCCTGGGTGGGGCGTGCATCTTCACGGCGGTGCGGCCTGCTTGGGCCAACAGTCCGTATTCAGCCGGGCCCAGGGAGGTGCCTTCCCTCAGGAGAATGGATCCGGACCGGAATTCCCCGCCGATTTCAAAGAGATTTTTTCCCGGTTTTAACTGGGAATGGGCGACCACCTGTTCGGTTCCGGATTCTCCAAACTCCAAAGTAGCCATTTCCTTGGGTAGGACCCATGTGGTGTTCTCGGGAACCGGGGCGCCGGTAGCGATGTGCCAGGCCTCACCGGGCATCAGTTTCCCGCCCGGGGCAGATCCGGCTTCCGCACGGCCGGTGATCCGGAAAGTCGAATCCGGTTTTTCGGCCGGGACGCAAACCGCAAACCCGTCCATCATGGATCGGGTGAAAGGCGGCATGTCCATGTCCGCCAAAATATCCTCCGCCAAGACCATGCCCAGTTGGTTGCTCAGAACCGGACCCAGTTCGACCCGGGAGGGGGGCAAGCCATTCGCGATGGTGCGCCAGGCGGTTTCGAGATCCACTGTCATGGTGACTGTTCCAAGCGACCGATATGGTATTGAACCGAATCAGGCGGGGTCATAACCCAGATACGATTGCAGCCAACGCTCGGCTTCCGCGTTGGAAATGCCTTTCCTTTTGGCGTAATCAGCCACTTGATCCCGGGTGATGAGATCGATGGCGAAATATTTCGCCTGGGAGTGGCCGAAGTAGAGTCCTGACACCGAAGCGGCAGGCACCATCGAGAAGCTTTCGGTCAGGCTCATGCCGGTGTTCTTTTCCGCGTCCAACAGTTCCCAAAGGATGGCCTTTTCCGTGTGATCTGGGCAGGACGGATAACCGGCGGCGGGACGAATTCCCTCGTATTTCTCCCGGATGAGGTCTTCCTTAGACATTTTTTCCGCGTCGGGTGCGTACCATTGGCTTCGCGCCACCATGTGCAGGTATTCGGCGAACGCCTCCGCGAGCCTGTCGGCGATGGCCTTGGCCATGATCCCCTGGTAGTCATCCAGCTTGGCCCGGAAGTGGGCGTCGAGCTTGTCGGCACCCTCACCGGCGGTGACGGCAAAAGCCCCGATGTGGTCGGGTAATCCGGAATCGAACGGGGCCACATAATCGGCCAAGCAACGGAAAATCGCGGTGCCCGCCTCGGCCTTTCTTTCCCACTGTTCGCGGAGCATGTGGAAACGGCTCAGCTCTCGGGTGCGGCTCGCATCGGTGAACAGGACGATATCATCCCCCACGGATGCTGCCGGGAAGAAGCCGTAGACCCCCCGCGCCTTGAGGGCTTTCTCCCGGATGATGCGATCCAACATCGCGAGAGCGTCGGCATGGAGCCTTCTGGCTTCCTGCCCGATTTTTGGGTCATCGAGCAAGGCCGGGAATTTGCCTGACATTTCCCAAGCCATGAAAAACGGGGTCCAGTCAATGAAAGGGACCAGGGTTTCGAGGGGCAGGTCGTCAATCACCTTGAGGCCGGTGAAGGAGGGGGCGGGCCGTGGCGGGGTTTTGTTCCAGTCGATCCTTAGGGAACGGTCCCGGGCGATTTTCAGGTCCACCAGGGTGCGTTCCAGTCTTTGGGAATGGTTGTGCCGGTCCCTTTGCTGGGAAACGCGCACTTCCTCAAGAAAAGCCTCTTTCTTGTTGGGGCTTAACAACGCCTCGACCACACCTACCGAGCGCGAGGCATCTGTCACATGGACAACCGGACCAGTGTAGGCCGGGGCGATTTTCACGGCTGTGTGACGAGCCGAGGTGGTTGCCCCGCCGATCAGCAGTGGCACGGTGAAATTCTGGCGTTTCATTTCACGGGCCACCTGGACCATTTCGTCGAGGGACGGGGTGATCAGTCCGGAGAGCCCGACCATATCCACCTGCTGGGCCTTGGCTTCCTCCAGGATTTTCTCGCAGGGGATCATGACACCGAGGTCCACCACCTCGAAGTCATTGCATGCGAGCACCACCGCCACGATGTTCTTGCCGATATCGTGGACATCTCCCTTCACCGTCGCGATGAGCACCTTGCCCCTGGATTTCCGTTCTCCGGCGGCCTGACGCTCCGCTTCCATGAACGGCGTGAGGTAGCCGACGGCTTTCTTCATGACGCGGGCCGAGCGCACAACCTGGGGCAGGAACATTTTCCCCGTCCCGAACAGGTCGCCAACCACCCGCATGCCATCCATCAACGGCCCTTCAATCACATGCAGGGGCCTGCCCAGGAGGGCACGCGCCTCCTCGGTGTCCTGGTCGATGAATTCCTCGATCCCGTGGATCAGCGCGTGGGTCAGCCGCTCCTTCACCCCGTTTTCACGCCATGCCAGTCGATTGTCGGAAGCCTTGTCTTTTTTTCCGAGAGTTTTGGCCAACTCGACCAGGCGGTCGGTCGCGTCCTCGCGACGATTCAGGAGGACATCCTCGACCCGCTCCCGCAATTCAGGTTCGATCTCCGCGTAGACCTGAAGCTGGCCGGCATTGACGATTCCCATGTCCAAACCCGCCTGTACCGCGTGGTATAGGAAGGCGGAATTCATGGCCTCGCGCACCTGTTCAAATTCGGGGCCACGGAAGGAGAAGGAAACATTGCTCACGCCGCCGGAGGTTCTGGCAAGCGGGAACAACGCCTTCAGCCGTCGAACCGCCTCGAAAAATTCAACCGCGTAGTTGTCATGCTCGCGCATGCCCGTGGCGACGGTGAGGATATTGGTGTCGAAAATGATGTCGGTGGGTGGGAAGCCGACTTTTTCGGTCAAAAGGCTGTAAGCCCTTGAACAGATCCGCACCTTTTCGTCTGCGGTGACAGCCTGGCCCTGCTCGTCGAAGGCCATGACAACCACGGAGGCGCCGAGCCGGCGGATTTCGAACGCCTGATCGAGGAAGGCCTTTTCCCCCTCCTTCAGGGAGATGGAATTGACGATCGCCTTGCCTTGGTGGCATTTCAGCCCGGCCAGGAGTATCTCAAAGCGCGAGCTGTCTATCATCAGGGGAACCTTTGCGACCGCCGGTTCGGCGGCGGCAAGGTTCACAAACCGCGTCATCGCCTGAACGCCGTCGATCAGGCCGTCATCCATGTTGATGTCCAGGATGTTGGCCCCGTTTTCAACCTGGTCACGGGCGATCTGAACGGATTCCTCGAATTTCCCTTCCCTCACAAGACGGGCGAATTTTCTCGATCCAGAAATGTTGTTCCTTTCGCCGATGTTGATGAAGGGATTTTCCGGCCGGAGGACAAGGGGTTCCGTGCCGCAGTAGGCGGTCCGGGGTTCCGGCGCCCGCAACTTGCGGGGGCTGATGCCCTCCACCGCCTTGCCGATCTCCCGGATCCAATCCGGTGTGGTGCCGCAGCAACCCCCGACGAAATTCAGCCAGCCATTGGAAGCGAATTCACCCAGCGCGGCCGCTGTCTGCGCGACGCTGCCGGTGAAACCGCCAAACCCGTCCGGCATACCTGCGTTGGGGTAGCAACTGATCGGCAAATGGGTCCATTGCGCCAATTTTTCGATGTGCGGGCGCATTTGCTCAACGCCCACCGCGCAATTGAGGCCGATGGACAACGCTGGAAAATGCTCGACAGACAAAGCGAAGGATTCGACTGGCTGGGCGGAAAGTGTGCGTCCATTGTCGAAAATGGTGCCTGAGACCATAACGGGCACGCGTTTGCCGCCCTTGTCGAAAAAGCGCTGGATTGCATAGAGGCAGGCCTTCAACACCAACGTGTCAAATGTGGTTTCCGGCAGCAGGATGTCCGCCCCGCCATCAACCAGGGCCGCAACCTGTTCCTCATAATTGTCGACCATTTCGTCGAAGGTGACCGACCGGCGGCCGGGGTCCTCCACGTCGGTTCCCAGCGAGAGAGTCTTTTTGGTTGGCCCGATGCTTCCGGCCACAAACCGTGGTTTGCCCGGGTTTTTGCGGGTGTATTCGTCCGCGGCGTCGCGTGCGATTTCCGCGGCGCGCCGGTTCATCTCCACCACCAGATGATCCAGGTGGAATTCGCCCATCGAAAGGCGGTTGCTGTTGAAGCTGTCCGTCTCGATGATGTCCGCGCCGGCTTCCAGGTAGGCCTTGTGGATTTCCCGGATCATGTCCGGTTTGCTGAACAGCAGGGCCTCGGTGCAGTTTTTCAGGGGAACCGGATGGTTGGCGAATCGTTGTCCCCGGTAATCCTCCTCCGTGGGTTCGTAGGTGTAGATCATGGAACCCATGGCCCCATCCAACAGCAAGATCCGTTTTTCCATGGCTTCTGCCAAGGATGGATTGCAACAAATGGATTGGAGTGTGGGGACTTTCGGAAGAGACATTCAGCTGGTCCGGCAGGTTCAATCCATGTCCTAGGTCGCCAAAATGGAGGCCTGAGACACTTCCTGATATCAGGCTTTTATACCGAAATAGTTGCCGGGAGCACCACGGCAGGCCTGACATTTTGGCAGGTTTTTCCGGCTTGTGCCAAAGTCGGTTGGACTCTCAGGGAGGATAGATTCCAGCGCCCGGCAATAACCCAAGGTTGGCGCGTGGCGCCTTTCCCTCGATAGTTGTGTCTTCCCGGACAAATCGCGGGGAACGGTCCTTGTTCCCCCCGGGGCCATTGCCGTGGCGCTGGAATCTGGATGGAGCCGGCGTTCGCGGCCGGTGAAATCTGGATTTGAAACACCTTTAATTGCCAAATTAACCTGTCATCCCGAAGGGCTCTAGGGTGAAAGGATAATGATTGCCGGTTGGGAGTCAACGAGGAGCGCGTTAATTGTTCACCGCGACAGGACCAACCCTGAAACGAAAAGCCCCACCTTGCCTTGGCCAAAAGGCGAAAAGCCTCCACCTGTGCCGTTTCTGGCGCTTTTGAGAACCCGCATTGTCAAGTGGGAACCCGGTTCCAGACTTACGGATCCCGCGCTAATTGGCGGGCTTGCATGCATCTGAAACCTGAAAAATTGAAGGTTCCCGCGGGAACTCCATCGGTTCCGCAAAAGCACGCCAAATCACGAACACCGCAGAGGTTGGCACTTTTTAACAGCTAACCCACCAAGTCTGCAATCAGGACTTTGCATTTGGCCCTTTTTGAAAAAACGGAGGCTTGTGCAAAATGGGCCAAAAGGGGGTATGCCGAAATTTGGGAAAAATGGTGTTTTGCCTGGTTGGCTTGAAATGCAAGTGGATCTAGCGCGGTGTGATAGGGTCTGGCCTAGCTTCAAATTGGGGGATGAAGTTAACACAGACGGATAGATTTGTCTGGTATTGGGGAGCAAAAAAATGGCTAGGCAAGTGATGCGATTGTTCCTGACTTGCCTTGGCATTGTGGTTGTATTTTCCAACCACCTGTTTGCACAAATTCCCGGCGAAATCAGGTTGGAAAAAGGACAGAAATTGCGGTTTCAGGTCGACCACCAAACCGAGGTGACCGATACCCAGGGTGAAACCAGGACCACTGTCAAAAACCTGGTGCGGGTGACCAAAAGGCTCGATGTTTTGGAAGCTGATCCGGACTCCAAGCTGTTTCGAATCGCCTTGGTACTTGAGAAATTGAAAATGGAAACGGTTCGCCCCAATGGGCAGGTCCTTTCCTTTGACAGTGAGGATTCCAATAGCCAGGAGAGTCCGCTAGCCAAAAGCCTCGCACCGTTGGTGGGTAAGGACACCGCGCGATTGAAGGTGGATCATTTGGGCCGGGTCCTTGAGGTCCAATCGGAGCAGATGCCGGCCGGGCGTTACGAGGTTGAGCCTGTATTCTTGATCGTTTTGCCCGGTAGGGGCTTGAAGGTTGGGGACAACTGGCAGAGGGCCTACAACGCCACCTTGGATCCCCCAGCAGGAACCGGGGAAAAAATTCCCATGATCCAGACTTACTCGGTGGATGGCATGGAGGGTGGCAAAGCAAGGATTCGTCTGGCTACCTCATGGAAAGAGGAACCCAAGACAGCCAATGATCAGATGCCTTTGTTGCAATACCTTCCAGAAGGAATGGTGGTGATCGATTCAGCCACGGGCCTACCTCTGGAGGCGACATTGAAGGTTGACAGGGAAATCAAGGAGCCCACAGGCGCCAACTCCTCCTACCGATTCCAAAGTGTCTACAAGGAAAAACGGCTGGATTGATCGAAGACTTCGCTGGCGAAAAAAGGGCGGCCGGATCATCCGATCCGGCCGCCCTTTTTCTTATCGAACCAATCAGCCCAGAAGTTCCTGGACCGCTGACTTTTCCTCGAGCAATTCGTCCAGGGTGGCCTTGAATTTTTGCTGCCCGAAGGCATCCAGTGACAGCCCTTCCACCACCTCGTATTTGGCACCGGGGAGTGTTTTGCAGGGGTAACCAAACACCAATCCCTTGGGCACACCATACTGGCCTTGGGAAACAACGGCCATGCTCACCCAGTCTCCTGGCGCTGTTGGATTCAGCAGGCTTTTGACATGGTCCAAAGCCCCGTTGGCGGCGGAAAGGGCAGAGGAACTTCCCCGCGCCTTGATGACCGCGGCGCCCCGTTGCTGAACCTGAGGCACGAATTCGGTTTCAAGCCAGTTGCGATCCGTCACCACAGCGGTAGCTGGTTTACCTTGGATTTGGGCGTTTGTGAAATCTGGAAATTGGGTGTTGGAGTGGTTACCCCAGATGGTCATTCGGGTGACTTCGGGTACGGTCACGCCAGCCTTTTTGGCGAGTGCGCTTCGGGCCCGGTTGTGGTCAAGACGGGTCAGCGCGGTCCACCTTTCATCCGGAATTTCCCTGGCTTGTGAGCGGGCCACCAGACAATTGGTGTTGCAGGGGTTGCCCACGACCAAAATCCGGACATCCTGGGCTGCATGGGCCCCGATAGCCTTGCCCTGACCGACGAAGATTTTGCCGTTAATTCCCAGGAGTTCCTTCCGCTCCATGCCTTGCTTGCGAGGGAAAGAGCCAACCAGCAGGGCCCAGTTCGTGCCATTGAAGGCCCGGTTGGCATCGTCGGTCAAAATAACCTCATCCAGAACGTTGGAGGCGCAATCCTCCAATTCCATGGCCACCCCTTCCAAGGTGGGCAAGGCGGCGGTGATTTCCAACAACCGCAATGAAACCCGGGTGTTGGGCCCGAAAATTTCCCCCGAGGCAATCCTGCCCAGCATGGCATAGGCAACCTGGCCCGCGGCCCCTGTCACCGTCACGTTCACTTTTCCAGCCATTTCCCAATTCCCTTTCTGGATAAAGAGATCCAATTGAATTTTAATTAAGGGGTTATCATTGAGGTGCCAAGCCGGCAACCTTCCCCTTTTCAATGCGATTCTGTCAAATAGGCTAAGGATAGCGGGTGGTACTGTCCAAATATTCTCCACCCGATCTTGGCCCCCGTAGGGATTCGGGCCTTTTTAGACAGGGAGCTGGTTGAGCATGGCTGTCAAGGTTGCAATCAATGGTTTTGGCCGTATCGGCAGGCTGGTTTTCCGGGCCCTCACCGAACAGGGTTTGGTGGGCAAGGAAATCGATGTGGTCGCCGTGGGGGACATTGTCCCGACGGACAACCTCGCCTACCTGCTGAAGTACGATTCCACCCAGGGCCGTTTCAACGGGACTGTCTCATCCAAAAAATCAGATCCCTCCAAGGCCGAGGACGATGTTCTGGTTGTCAATGGGCGCGAAATCAAGTTGGTGTCGGCCCGTTCGCCCAAGGACCTTCCCTGGAAAGCCCTGGGGGTGGATTTGGTTATCGAGTCCACCGGACTTTTCACCGAAGGAACCCGTGAGCCGGACCAGGTAGACAAGTCCGCTTACGGGCATATTGTCGCCGGAGCCAAGAAGGTCATCATCTCCGCCCCCGCGAAGAATGAGGACATCACGGTGGTTATGGGGGTCAACAACGAGAAGTACGATCCCGCCAAGCACCAGATCGTTTCCAATGCGAGTTGCACCACCAACTGCCTTGCCCCCTTGGTCCATGTTCTCCTGAAGGAGGGTTTTGGAATCGAGGAAGGGCTGATGACCACTGTCCACTCCTACACCGCGACACAGAAGACCGTGGACGGCCCCTCCAAGAAGGACTGGAAGGGTGGACGCAGCGCGGCGATCAACCTCATTCCCTCGGCCACCGGCGCCGCCCGCGCCGTCGGACTGGTTTGCCCTGAGGTGAAGGGCAAACTCACCGGTATGGCCTTCAGAGTTCCCACCCCCACGGTATCCGTGGTTGACCTGACGGTGAAAACCGTCAAGAAAACCAGCTACAAGGAAATTTGCGAGGCCATGAAGAAGGCCTCCCAAACCTACCTGAAGGGGATTTTGGACACCACCGCCGACGAGGTGGTTTCGAGCGACTTCATCCACTGCTCTTCCTCCAGCATTTTCGACGAAGGCAGCGGAATCGAGTTGAATGACCGATTCTTCAAGCTGGTGAGCTGGTACGACAACGAATGGGGCTACTCCTGCCGCGTTGGCGACCTGGTTCGCATGATGGTTCAAAAGGGCCTTTGATTTCGGCCTGAATCGGGCGGGGAGCTTTCCTGAGAAGGTTGGCTCCCCGTTTTTTTTGCCTCAACCGGCGGTGTCCATCACATTTATCCTTGAAATAGCAGGTGCACAATCATGGCCAAGAAAACCGTGGATGATCTCCAGGCCCTTTCGGGCAAGAAAGTTCTGGTACGGGTCGATTTTAATGTCCCCCAAGACTCCCATGGGAATGTCACCAACGATCGGCGTGTCAGGGCCGCCATTCCAACCATCAAAAGCCTGTTGAACCAGGGAGCGGCGGTGATCGCCATGAGCCATCTGGGCCGCCCCAAAGGCGATCCGGCCAAGGACGCCCCCTTCAAGATGGACAAGGTGGCCGAGGCGTTGTCCAAACACCTGGGCATCAAGGTCCACAAGGCTAATGATGTTGCCGGGACCCATGCGGTGGAACTGGCCGCCTCCCTGAAACCTGGCGATGTCCTGTTGCTGGAAAACCTGCGTTTCCACAGTGGTGAACAGTCGGGCTGCGACAAGCTGGCCCTGGAAATCGCCAAACTGGGCGATGTGTATGTGAACGATGCCTTTGGTACCTGCCATCGAAAAGATGCCTCCATGGTTGCGGTTCCCAAAGCGATGGGGTCCAAGCCTCGTGTCGTTGGCAAATTGGTCGCCAAGGAACTGGAAATTCTGGACACCCTGCTGGGAAGCCCCAAAAGACCGTTTGTGGCCCTGCTTGGGGGAGGCAAGGTTTCCGACAAGATCGGGTTTATTCAGGCGTTGCTGAAAAGGGTGGACCGGATCCTGGTGGGTGGGGCCATGAGCTACACCTTCCTCAAGGCGCAGGGCAAGGAAATCGGCGCCAGCCGTTGCGAGGGAGACAAGCTCGATTTGGCCAACCAGCTTTTGGCCCAGGGCGCCGGCAAAATCCAATTACCGGTCGACCATTTGGTGGTGGACGGCCTGGACAAGCCGGAGACTGCCAGGGTGGTGGCCGAGATTCCCTCAGGGGCAATTGGTATCGATATCGGGCCCAAGACCCGGGAACTCTATGCCCAGGAAATCGCCAAAGCCGGGACGGTGGTCTGGAACGGTCCCATGGGGAAATTTGAGGACGAACCCTACAGCCACGGCACCCAGGCAATCGCCCAGGCAATGGCGAAGGCCCCCGGTATCACTGTGGTGGGAGGCGGTGAAACCGCCGAGGCGGTCGAACAGTTCGGGTTGGATACCCACATGAAGCATGTCAGCACCGGTGGCGGGGCCTTTCTCGAATATGTGGAGGGGACCCCCTTCGCCGCCCTGGCTGAAATCCAGGACAAGTGATCCGGTTTACAAAAGAAACGGGCTCCGGTGGATTTCCACCGGAGCCCGTTTCTTTTTTTGAAGATTGAATCAGGCGCTGGCCACATCGGCGTCAAAGACACGCACCTTGGCCCAGGTGGGTTTGTTCTCGTCGATGAACTGCTGATGTTTGGGGTGCACCTGGTAGGTGTCGTGGGCGGCCTTGTCAACAAACACCAGTTGGAGGGAGACATCAAATTCGAGGTCGTTGACTTCCCGCCGCAGGGTCTCGTTGACCGTCCCCGCCGCGTAAAACACCACACCCGGGTGGCCGGCCAAATACTTATGGCAAGAATCCACCAGTCTTTTACGCGCCTCTGGGGTCCTGTCCTTCAGGGTGAAATAGACATCGTGGGAAAGCATCTGGGAGGTTCCTGGGTTTGGAGAATTACCATTCAGCTTCAAAGATTATCGAAACCAGGCCGGCTTGCAATTGGTGGGGAATCCAAATTCCGTTCGGATGGCCGGAGGCACAGGCCCTGCAATTGGGAGGGATTGTCGTTTGTTTGGCGTGGGCTGCACCCTTTCGCGCAACAACCCCCTCCCCTGCCCTGGATCACCGGAAGGATTTTGCCCCACACAAGCCATGAAGCCGCAACGAAAACACAGGCCAGGGCGGCCGGAGTTTGCCAATTCATGATTGGCTCCAATTCTGGATCCAAGTGCCGATCTGGTAAACAAGGAACGCCCCCAGATAAGCCAGCAGCGTCATATACCCAAAAGTGAATGCAGGCCATTTCCAGGAGCGGGTTTCTTTGGCCATCACCACCAGAGTGGAGACGCATTGGCAGCACAACGCCACGAACACAAGCAGGGACAAAGCGGTCGGGATAGTGAACAAGGGCTGGCCGTTGGCCCTTTTTGCGGCTGTCAGGCGCTCGCCGAGTTGGCGGTTCCCTGCTTCCTCCTCCAATTCAGGATCTTGGCCAAAAATAATTCCCAGGGTAGCCACAACCACTTCCCGCGCCGGAAAACTTGCCAACGCCGCCGACCCAATGCGCCAGTCCCATCCGATCGGATACCAGACGGGATCCAAAGTCTGGCTGGCCCTTGCCAGAATGGTGGAGGATTTCCAAGCGGCCAGAAGTTCGCCCCTTTCCTCCGGTTGAGCGGCCTCAATCACCTCGGGCCAATAACGACCTTCCGGATTGGTGGCGGGAAAGTGGAGCAATGCCCATATGATCACCATGCTGGCCAAAATAAGGGTTCCCGCCCGGCTGACAAATTCCCAAGCCGCCTCCAGCATGCGTCGTAGGACCACCCAAGGAGAGGGGATTCGAAACGGTGGCATTTCCAGCATAAAAATGGGTTTTTCGCCGGCGAGAATAGTGCTTTTAAGTGTCCATGCAACCAAAGGGGCCGCGATAAAACCAATCAGGTACAGGCAAAACAGCGAAAGGCCGGGAAGCCACCACCTTTGCGCCAAAAAAGTGCCGGTTAGAAGGACATAAACAGGCAGGCGAGCGGAACAGCTCATGAGCGGCGCGACCACGATCGCCGCGAGTCGGTCACGCCGGTTTTCAATCACTCGTGTGGACAGGATGCCCGGTACCGCGCAGGCGAGCGAACTCAGCAGCGGAATGAAAGCCTTGCCGCTGAGGCCGCACCGGGCCATTACCCGATCCATCAGAAACGCCGCCCTGGCCATGTACCCGCAATCCTCGAGCACACCCATGAAGGCGAAAAGGATCAGGATTTGGGGAAGGAACACCAAGACGGCACCCAGCCCAGGGATGATCCCTTCAGTCAGAAGGCTGTTGAAGTGACCGGGGCCCATGCCCCCGCCCACCGCATTGGCCAAGTCGCTTCCCTTTTCATCGAGCCAGTCCATCACCGGTTGGGCCAGGAAAAAAATGGCCTGGAAGAAAACGAACATGATCAGCAGAAAAAGAAGGGTGCCCCAAACGGGATGGACCAACCACCTGTCGGCTTTTTCCGTGAAGCCTTTTCTTTCGGTAGCCGGTCTTTCCACGGCGCCGCCAACCTGCTTGCGAATCCAAGGGTAACGGCACCGGGGTTCGAGTACCGGTAGGGAAATCTGGTTGGATGTAGAGATTTCCTGACGAGCCTTGACCAGTTCAGCCAAAGCCGTTTGGCCCAATCGTGTGGTCAGCCGTTTTTCTGCTTCGCCTCCCTCATCTACCAAGGCCCTCAGGACGAAGCCTGGATGGCAATTCCAGGTTTCCGCCAGGCGGTTTTGAATGATGCGCACCGGTTCCGGCAACATTTCGATACGGGGAACGTCTTTCCCAAGGGCGGCGGAAACCAGCGCGGATTTGAGAGAATCCAAACCCTTATTTTTGGGGGCGTTCACAGGTACAACCGGCATTCCCAACTGGCGGGAAAGACGGGCCGTGTCCACGCGGATCCCTTGTTTTTCCGCCAGATCTCCCATGGTCAGGGCGATGACAACCGGAACCCCCAATTCAACGGCCTGGCTGAAGAGGTAGAGACTCCTTTCCAGATTGGAGGCATCTGCCATGCAGAGAAGGACATCCGGTCTGGCTGACGCGCCGAAGCCGCCCGTAACCACCTCAACGGCGAGCAATTCATCCGGGCTGCGGGCGGCGAGGCTGTAGGTGCCTGGCAGGTCCAGCAATTCGAGGTCTCTAGGGGCGCCATCGTGGATGGCGCGCACGGTGCCTTTTCGGACCTCCACTGTGACACCGGGATAGTTTCCGGTCTTGTGGCGCAATCCTGACAAGGCGTTAAACAGGGTGGTTTTGCCGGTGTTGGGATTACCCAGAAGGGCCACCTGAAGTGGTGCCGGGCTTGCAGAAGGGCCGTGGGCCTGGGTCATTATCAGGGGCAGCCGTCGGGTTTTTGGAGGGTGCGTACGACGATTCGTTTGGCTTCCGACAATCGCAGGCTCAGTTGGTAATCACGCAGCCGGATTTCCATCGGGTCGCCCATCGGGGCGTAACCCAGGACGCGAACCGGCTCTCCTTCCAAGATACCCATTTCCAAAAGGCGGCAGGCGACGGCATCATTGCCCTGGACAGACGAAACGATTCCCTGAACCTGCAGAGGCCAACGGTCCAATGTGCTTTCCGGGGGCACAGGAATGGTTTCAGCGCTCATTCTGCTAGGGGCTGGACCAAAATCTGCTGGCAAAACTCACCACGCAATGAAAGCTTGGAAGAGCCAACCTGGAGCAGGCAAGGTGACCCGTTCTGCAGAACCCGCAACTTGGCGCCCGGACAAAGCCCCAGTTCTTCCAATCGGCGGCAAACGCAGGAATCCGGGAGGCTGCATACCTCGTAGGAGCTGCCTTCAGCCGCAAGATCGAGTGGGGTGATCATGTGGGCTTGCCCGTCAAAGCTACGGGAACGAACTATCGTCACCGTTTTGGTTTTGAGACTCAGTCTCATTACATATTTCCAGTTTAGATC
>JAFMJU010000031.1 GCA_017853285.1 Gemmataceae bacterium | reverse complement strand
CCTTGCCCAGCTCGTGCTCCACCGCCTCCACCACCACGATCGCGTCATCCACCACGATGCCGATCGCCAGAACCAAACCGAACAGCGTCAGGTTGTTGATCGAGTAGCCAAAGGCCGCCATGGCCCCGAAGGTGCCCAGCACCGCCACTGGCACGCTGGCCAGGGGCACCAGCGCCGCCCGCCAGTTTCCCAGAAACACCAAAATCACCAGCGACACCAGCCCCACCGCCTCCAGCAGCGTCTTCGCCACCTCCTTGATCGACTCCCGCGTGTAGGGGGTGGTGTCGAAGCTCACGTCATAGGCGATATCCTCGGGGAAACGGCTGGCCAGCTCCTCCATCACCGCGAACAGTTGGTCGCGCGTGCGCAGCGCGTTCGCCTCGGGCGACTGGAACACGATCAATATCACCGACCCGAACCGGTCGAACCGGCAATCCACCTCCTCGCGCCGCGCGCCCAGCTCCACCCGGGCCACATCACGCAGGCGCACCACCCGCCCGTCCGGCATCGACTTGATCACCATCCGCTCGAATTCGGCCGGGTCGGTCAGCCGGCCCACGGTGTCCACAGTCATCTCAAAGGCGCCTTCCGCGTCGGGCGCGGACACCCCCACATGCCCCACGGCCGCCTCGCTGTTCTGCTTGCGCAGCGCCATCAGCAGTTCGCTGGGCGTCAGGCCGCGCGCGCCCAGCCGGTTGGGGTTCACCCAGATCCGCAGGCTGAAATCGCGTTGCCCCAACATGTTGATGTCGGCCACGCCGGGCACCCGGCCCAGCTCCTCGCGGATGAACCGCGTGGCGTAGTTCGACAGGTAGAGCTGGTTGTACCTGCCCTTGGGCGAAGTGATGGCGAACGCCACCACCGGGTCGGGCGAGCGCCGCCGCACCTGCACCCCGGTGCGTTTCAGCACATCGGGCAGCTCAGGCAGCGCCAGCGCCACCCGGTTCTGCACCTGCACCAGCGCCATCCGCACATCCACCTGCGGCTTGAAGGTGATCGACAGGCTGTAGGCGCCGTCGTTGGTGCACGAGGACGACATGTAGGCCATGCCTTCCACGCCGTTGACGCTCTGCTCGATCGGCGCCGCCACCGATTCCGCCACATCCCGCGCGCTGGCCCCGGGGTAGCTGGCGCTCACCGACACCACCGGCGGCGCCACCCGCGGGAACTGCGCGATCGGCAGCGTGGAGATGCTCACGCCCCCCACCAGCACCACGATGATCGACAGCACCGACGCGAAGATCGGCCTGTCGACGAAGAATCCCGAACTCACTGGCTGACGCGCCTCATCGTTGTCCGTTCCACCACTCAGGCCCCGGGCCCCTTGGATTTGGAAGCATCCTTCGGGGCGCTGGTCCCCTTCGGCTCGGTTTTTTCCAAAGCCGCCGCCTTGCCCTCGGGCTTGGCCCCGGTTTGGTCACGGATGGGCATCGGCACCACCTTGGGCACCACCTCGGTGCCGGCGCGCACGCGCAGCAGGCCGCTCACCACCACCCGCTCGCCAGCCTTCAAGCCCTCGGTGATCACCCGCGTGCCGTCGGGTTCGCCGGCTCCCACCGTCACCTTGCGATACTCAGCCTTGTTGTCTTTGCCGATCACCAGCAGGTACCGCTGCCCCTGGTCGGAACCTAGCGCCTGCTCGGCCACCAGCACCCCCTCCTTCGCCTGGCCCAAGGGAAAACGCACGCGCACGAACATGCCCGGCCGCACCGGACGGGTGGGCTGGATGAACTCCGCCCGCATCCACATCGAGCCAGTCGCAGGGTCCAGCTTGTTGTCCACGAAATTCACCTGTGCCGGGTGCGGGTATCCCTCCTCGTCGGCCAGGCCGATCGCCAGGCGCACCGAGCCGTTCCGGCTGTCGGCCGCCGCCAGCAGCTTGCGCAGCAGCGTCCGCTCGTCCACATCGAAATAGGCGAACATCGGCTCCGTCGCCACCAGCGTGGTCAGGATCGTCTCGTCCGCCTTCACCAGGTTGCCCGGGTCCACCATGCGCCGGCTGATCGAGCCGGCAAAAGGCGCGCGCACCTCGGTGAACTGCAGGTTCAAACGGGCCAGTTGCACATTCGATTCCGCCACCTTCAGCGCCGCGGCCGCCTCGTCCCGCGTGAACTGGTAACGGTCGAATTCCTCTCGGCCGATGGCGTTGCGCGAGTAGAGTCCCTGCGCCCGCCCGTATTCCGTCGCCGCCCGGTCACTGGCAGACTGCGCCTGCTTCAGCCCGGCTTCGGCCTTGGCCAGTTCCGCCTGGTACGGCCGCTGGTCGATGACGAACAGCACCGCGTCCTTCGCCACCGGGTCGCCGTCGCGGAATTTGCTCTCCATCAGGTAGCCGGTCACCCGCGACCGCACATCCACCCGCTGCGACGCCTCGGTGCGCCCGGTGAAATATTCATACTCCACCGTGTCGCGCGTGAACGCCTCACTCACCAGCACCTCGGGTGCCTTCTGTGGTGGCGGCGCGGGCGTCTCCCGCGCGCACCCCGCCACCCAGGCGATGCCAACCGCCAGCGCCAGCGCACCCGCCGGCTTGGCCCGTCCCCTGTTCATGCCTTCTTCCTTCCGTTGGTACGCTTCCCCTTGGTCGAGCCCTGCCGGGCCGCCCTTTCCCCGTCGGTCAGGATGCCGCCGAAAACGATGTTGATGATGCGCGCCGCCACCGCCGACGGCTCTTCCCGCCGCCCCACCAGGTAGCCAACGAACATGGCCCCGTAAAGCAGGTCGCCCATCGTGTCGAGGATCTGCTCCACCGGGATGTCGCGCACCCGCCCCGCCCCGATCATCTCGCGGTAGAGCGACCGCCAGCGGTCCAGGTTCGCCTCGCGGTGCACGAAGTAGGTGGGCCGTTTCCGGTCGCGGAACAGCGCCCGCTCCTGGATCAGCATCTCCACGCTCTCGGGATGATCGGCGAAGTAGCGGAAGTAGGCGTGGATGCCGGTCTCGATCCGCTGCAGCGGGTCCTCCACCGGCGCGGTCACGGCGGTGATGTGCTCGTGGATCCGCCGCATCACGCGGTCCGCCGCGGCCAGGAACAGCTTCTCCTTGCTGCCGAAATGCCGGTACAAGGTCCCCTTGCCGATATCCAGCCGATCAGCCAGCACCTGCAGGTCCGCCTCTGCGTACCCCCGGTCGGCGAACAGGCGGATCGCCTCGTCCAGTATCGCCTCCTGGCGTTCCAGATTGCCCCGGGCCCCCTCGCGGCCCTTCGAAACCGGGCTCTGCCCGGGGGTGGGGCCCGGTCGGTATAGCGTGTTCACGATCTGCACCCGTGGAAGAAGCATTCAGGCGGGGTGGACGGACGCGTCCGTCCACTGCTCATGCTAGTAGGCCCGGTCGCCCCTGTCGAGCGTTACCGGCCCTCTCATGGTACTTTCAGATGATTGGTTCAGGTCCTACCCCAACCAACTTACGCCCAGCGAGTTCCCCATGGCCCCAACCACGGAAAACCCCGCAAAATCACTGCGCCTGGCCTGCCGGGCGGGCACCCACACCGGCCCCACCCCCGGGTTGGCCCCGGGCTACGGCCAGGCCAACCTGGTGGTGGTCCCCCGCGAGCACGCCTTCCACTTTTTGCTGTTCTGCCAGCGCAACCCCAAGCCCTGCCCGGTCCTGGAAGTGACCGATCCGGGCGACCCCGAACCCCGCCTCACCGCCCCCGGCGCCGACCTGCGCACCGACCTGCCCCGCTACCGCATCTGGCGCGATGGCCGCGTGGCCGAAGAAACCACCTCACTGCTGGGCCACTGGCCCGAGGATGCCGTCGCTTTCCTGCTGGGATGCAGTTTTTCGTTCGAGGCCGCGCTGCTGGCCGCCGGGCTACCCGTCCGCCACATCGAGCAGGGCCGCAATGTGCCCATGTACCGCACCACCGTCCCCTGTCAGCCCGCCGGCCCTTTCGCCGGTCCCCTGGTCGTCTCCATGCGCCCCATGACACCCGCGCAGGCCATTCAGGCAGCCCTCATCTGCAACCGCTTCCCCCAAAGCCACGGCGCCCCCATCCACTGGGGCGATCCCGCCGCCTTGGGCATTCCCGACATCCACCGCCCCGACGAGGGCGACCCCGTAGAAATCCGCCCGGGCGAGGTCCCCGTCTTCTGGGCCTGCGGCGTCACCCCACAAGCAGCCGCCACCCACGCCAAACTTCCCTGGATGGCCACCCACTCCCCCGGCCACATGTTCGTCACTGATATGCGGGAAGGCGGTTGATTCATAACCAGCAAGTCAACCGACCTACCAACTACTCAATATTCCTTCTACCCGCTTTCGAAATCCCCGGCCTGACCAAAAACACGGACAAAACGCCCATGCCATTTGCTTTCTGATCAACCTATACCGGCCCGATTCTTCTTCGCGTTCTTTGCGCCTTGGCGGTGACTGTTTTTTCAAAAACCAGTTTCCAACACAGTTCGTCCTCTCACTGGGTGTCCATCCAAACGAACGAAATACCATCCAAGTCCACCACCCATCGCCACGGCACACAGGAGGGGCGCACTGAGGTTTCCCGCAAGGTCAGGCCCCAGTGCATGAACCCTCCTCCCCAGGTCAGGGTAACCTGGCGATCTTCCCCTATCCTTTCAACCGAAACCCTTTCCGGGGACAACGCTTCCACGGATGGCGGCCAATCTGAATTCGGAACGACTTTATCCCCAACACCCAAACCATGGGACCATTTTTGAATGGCCTGGATATCTGCACGCTCCCCCAGATAACCCTTGAAACCCTCTAGAAAATACTCATGGAATGGCCGAAGGGTGACGACACACAGCCCCAAGACAGCAGCGATGAAGGTTGCAAAGGCCACTGCTTGCCAAAGGGCCTTTATCCGCCCCGGCTGGCCAGGCAAAAGTTGGCGAACCACCACAACAACCAAGGCGAAGGCAGAGAGAACCGCAATCAAGAAACAAGACCCAATCAGGATCATCGAACCCAAAGCGGATTGCCCGCCAAACGCCTCATGACCGTGCCTTCCGGCCATATATGGCTCAAGTTGATAAAGCCCCCGGCAAACCACAATCGCGACAAGGGTCATTCCACAGAGGACGGCACGCAGGTTCGGCACGGCAGATCCTCCTGGGGCCCTGATTTCATCCATCTCACCCTAAGGCGAACTCAAAATCTAATCCGCATTTTTCAACCTCCCCCTTGAGCGTTTCCCTCGCGACGCTCCTTGCTGGAGGCCGGTTTCGTAGAAGCCGGTGCGGAGGGTCGCCCACGCTCCACGCCCTCACCCCCTCGGCGACCGGTTGCCGGAACCGATGCCGGTGTCCCCGCTTCCGGCGCCGTCCCCCGGGCCACCCGGGGCGCTGAATTACCTGTTTCCGCAGGCCTTTTGTCCACTGGAACGGCTGCCGGCTGCCTCGGGCCCGGGTTGGCAGCGGGAGGTGGGGTGGGAATGGGCTGGGCCGCTGGAGCTGGTGCATTTGCTGGCTTTGCGGAAACCGGCGGAGCCTTGGGGGCTGAAGGGGCAGCCGCGGCAGGTGGCTCCAGCTTCGCCGGCCGTTGCGGCGGTCGAGCCGCTTCAGCGGGCTTTTCAACCACCCCGGTTTTTTCGGCCGGCACAGGTGATTTCGCCACCGGCTTGGCTTTGTTTCCTTCCGGTGCGATCGGAGAGCTTGGCACCCCGGGCACCCCCGGCCGACCACCGGCGCTTTTTTCCACCGGTTTATCCAAAGCTGGCCGTTCCCCGCCCTTCGCCGGCACGCCCCCTTCCCTTCGGGTTTCCTCCCGAACCACCGCCGGTCCCGAATCCTCCCTCGGCGGTGGGGCATGGCGACTGCGCAAGTCAGCCCGCGGCAGGTCCTGCGCGGCCACCAACCGCACCCCCTCCCCGCGAGGGGGCAAGGCAGGGTTGGTGGGCCTGTTTTCCATTGGCCCCTTGGGTCGGGCCCCATCCGGTTTTCCCTGGACCGGCGACCCGGCGTTCACCACCGTGTTGCGGATGGTCGTGACCCGTTGGTCAACCAAGGTGATCTGCGGGGGCGGCACCACCTGACGCCCCTCGGCCCGCTGCCGGCCGTAGCCCTCCACCGCCCGCACCCAGGATTCTTCCCGGTGGTGGCGGTAGTACCCCGCAAGGGGATCGACTCGGTGGGTGTGCGGCACACCCGCCAGCACCGCAGGTCCGGCGTTCACACCGATCCAGAAGTTGAACCCCCGGCCCGCAAGTTGCGCGCCAAAAAAATTGCCGTAATAGTAGCTGCCACATCCGTTTCTGCGGAACAGCCCGCAGGCCAGGTCATCCTGGCACACCAGCACGCGGGGCCGGTGGCAAAAGGACCGCGCCCTCCACACCCCCGGCTGGTAATACACCGGCGCGTACAACAAACCCCGGTACTCCAGCGCGTAGTCCCAGTAGCCGGGGATGAAAACATAGCCGCCTGGCGTCCAGACCCAGTTGGCCGGGTACCACACCCAGCCAGGCCGGTGGCTCATCCAGCTTCCAGCCCGCCACACCCAGCGGTTCGCCCGCCAGATCTGGCAACCAGGCGACCAAAACATGTTCACTGCCGGGGCGGGCGTGGACGGCCCCGCTTCCGGCACCGGCGGGGGCGAGTCCGGCACCACCACGGCCGGCACAGTCTCGGCTGCCTGCCAGTACCCGGCCTGCCATTGCCACCGGGGCCCGGTTCCCAAACGGCTGAAACGACCGGGTACCCAGCGCCGCCCGGGGGGAGCCTGCCGCCAGAAACCGCTCACCCAGATGAAGTCGTCCCGCAAATCGTCGTAATGCCAGTAGCCCGCGATCCAGGTGACACTGTCCCCCTCGGGCCGGTTGTCCGGCGGTTCCTCCGCCAGCGGATCGGGCGGTTGCCTGGGGATCAATAGGTTGTCGGTGGGAGGGGTCCCCTGCGCAACCTGCGCATAGGCCTCGTGCACCACTCCGCGTTCCACGGGTGTGCCCTGATCGGCTGGCTGCCCAAGAAGTAGGGCGGAAAGCAAAACCCCAAGCGGCATGGTCTGCATGGTGTTCTCCCGGTGCCGGCGCACCAGTCAAACGCACCACGCGGCCGCGCTTGCGTGAAAGTTTGGTGAGAATCAGGGGTTTAAAAAAGGCCCGATTACGGTCAGACCTTGCCTAACGCCTTGCGCTCGCCAATCCAGTTGGGCAGTTCGGCCAATAGCGCCCGAACCGATTTCCGCCCCACCCGCCCGATCGCGTCGCCCAGAGTGAACCAGGCCCGCTCGCGGATCTCCATCTCGGGATAATCCGCCAGCACCCGCTTCACGCGCAGGGTCAGAACCCGCACATGGTGACGGCCGCCATTGCGACGGTAGTTGAACTCGCCCAAAAACCGGCGGCTGATCCGCCCCTCAATACCGGCTTCCTCGTGGCACTCCTCCACGGCGGCCTTGTGGTAATCGAACGACTTGTCGTGGATATGGCCCTTCGGAATACCCCAACGACCGCCCTTGCGCTTGCGGATCAGCAGCACATGCAGGCCCCCGCGATCACGCCAGGGAATCACCGCGACTTGTTTGGCCTTGGGCATTGAGAAGTGTCTCCCGGGATCCATCCGCTAGAGGACACTGAACTATTAGCTTTGCCAAAGGGTTATGTCACCACCACTTGGCCGGATTTCACACGATTTTCATCAAACTATTGCCCTGCCGCCTTGGCCTGATGCCGGGTGATGATCTCGCGGTATTGCCGTGCCAGGCCGGTGATCCGGCCAAAATCCCCCGCCGCCACCGCCTTGGGCTCGATCAATTGGCTGCCAATACCCAGGCAAACCGCCCCGGCCTCCAGAAAACTGCTGGCCGTGTTCAGGTCCACGCCGCCCGTCGGCATCAGCCGCAGTTGTGGCAACGGCCCCTTCATCGCCTTGAAGAATCCCGGGCCCACCATCTCCGCCGGGAACACCTTCAAAATGTCAGCCCCCGCCTCCCATGCCGTCAGGGCCTCGGTGGGAGTATACACTCCCGGCATCACCATCTTGCCGTAACGCTTCGCCAGCTTGATCACTTCCAGGTTCAGCGTCGGACTGACCAGGTATTCCGCACCCGCCAGAATGGCTGCGCGCGCGGTTTCAGTGTCCAAAACCGTGCCGGCACCCAGCAGCAAACGGTCTCCCAGGGCTTTCCGCACCGCCGCCAGCACTTCCAGCGCGTTGGGCACGGTGAAGGTGATCTCGGCGACATCCACGCCACCATCCACCAGTGCCTTGCACACCTCAACCAGTTGGGAACTGTCGTTCGAGCGGACCACCGCGACAATGCCGCAATCCAGAACCCGTTGCAAAGGAAACCGCGCGGTCATGGCCCCAAATCCCCAGCCGGTTATGTGATTTCTCAGGCTTCCAGCCTACACAACCCGCCGGGGATTTGCCTTGAGGAAATTCACCATGCCAGGCAGGGCACCAACCCATGCTCCATCAGCCAAGCTTCCGCCTGCAGGCGGGTGTCCAGGTCCGCCCGGGCCGCTTCCATCTCTCCCTCAACCAGCCCCACCGCGTGCCACACGGCAATATCCCGCTCGGTGGCGGTGGGAAAGTGCTCCGCCAACATGGCCAAGGCACCCCTCGAACTCCGGTTCCATTCCTCCAGGTCGCACAGCATCACCTCCGTCTCCAATTGCCCGGCAAGAAAAGAGAGAACCAACCTACGCTTCGCCTCCGCCCGGTTCTTGACCCGCATGTGTTGTTCTTCAAGAGCCTGCCTCTGGAAGCTCAAGGTTTTCAGGTCCGGCACCTCCCAGCCCACGGTGGCGGAACGGGTGGTCGCTTTCGCATCACTGAAACTCCAGACCACCGTGGCCATCCCCAACAAAGTCACACCCATTGCCCCGGCAAGCACCTTCCGTTTCATCACGGTCGTTCCTGACCCGGTATTTCATTCCCGACCTGTCCCACCGCCGGGTACGGCTGGGACCAAGGTGGGACATCCCACCGGGCCCCGGGCAAGTCAGGCATCTTCCCCTGCACCTCCCTTCAGACAAGCGTCGTGCCATTCTCGGGCAAAATGCGTTTATTTTTTCAGCACCAACCCCTTAGCCAGTCAGCCAAAACGACTTGCATCCACAAAAAACCAGATCAGCCTCTCTGATGAAACTGGGTTAATGATTAAAACGCCTAAAAATCGGGCAGTAGCGTCCTAATTATTGAGCCAACTTGGGCTCTTGCCTGTTCCATCGTTATCCTGCAAGGAAAATGGAGGTTTCCCATGGCACTCGATTGGCCAAACCTGCTCACAGCCAACCAATCCCGGTCCTTGGATGCTTATGCCCTGAACGGACTAGGCATTCCCGGCCTTGTGCTGATGGAAAACGCCGGCAGGGGTTTGACGGAACTCCTTCTGGCCCAAAAACCTGATTCGGTGGCCGTGGTGGCCGGCCGGGGTAACAACGGCGGCGACGGTTTGGTGATTGCCCGCCACCTCGATGGTGCCGGTATCCCGGTTCGGGTGCTCCTGTTGGCCGAGCCCGCAAAACTCAGCCCCGATTGCGCGGCCAACTGGAACATCGTTTGGCGCTCCCAAATCCCCGCGCAGGTGGATCCTTCGGGCGCATCCCTGCCGAAATTCCTCGCCGGGGCCGATTGGGTGGTGGATGCTTTGGTGGGCACTGGCCTGACCGGCCCGCTGAAGTCCCCGCTCGATGCCGCCGTGCGAGCGATCAATGCCTCGGGAGCCGACATCTTCTCCGTGGATCTGCCTAGCGGACTGAACGCCGACACAGGCGAGCCGATGGGCGACACCATCCGCGCCCGCGTCACCGGCACCATGGCCTGCCTGAAGCCCGGCCTGCTCACACCGCGGGGCCGCGAGCACGCCGGGGAGGTGAGCGTCGTGGGCCTGGGGCTACCCCGTTTGCGTGACAAAGCCTGGCTGGTGTGATAGCTAAGAGTTTGCCTTCTTGATCAACCGCCCCCATGGGGGCTGGTGCCATGACAAACGGGTGGGCAACCGAAGGGTGCCCCGTGCGCTGCTGCGTCACCTACTAATGAAAGGAATTTACCCATGTCGCATTTCTGGAGCCGGGGCGTTTTTGCGCTCACGGCCTGTCTTTTTGGAGGTCTGGTGATGGCGGAAGATGCCGCAAGTCTGCTGGGCAAGCCCGCCCCCGATGCCGAAGTGGTGGCCGTGGGCCCCGACGGCAAGGAGGGCAAGGTGAAGCTGTCCAGCTTCCAGGGCAAGAAAAATGTGGTGCTTGCCTTTTACCCCAAGGCCATGACCCCGGGTTGAACGGTCGAATGCAAGGCGCTCAGCCAGTTGGCTGACAAATTCGACGGACTCGACACGGTGGTTTTCGGCGTGAGCCTCGACAACGCGGCCACTCAGGGCAAGTTCATCGCCCGCGACAAGCTGCAGTTCAGCCTCATCGCAGACCCCGACAAGAAACTCTCGGCGCCCCTCGGTGCCGTCGGCGAGGGCAAGGCCTACACCAGTCGCTACACCTATGTGATCGACAAGAAGGGTGTCATCCGCAAGGTCTACACCTCGGTGAAGCCCGCTGACCACGCCCAGGAAGTGGCCGATTTCATCGCCAAGGAACTGAAGTAACCCTAGGCACTCCCTGAAAAAGCGAACCGGGCGACCCTGATGGGTCGCCCGGTTCGCTTTTTATCTGTCTGGTTTGGCTCAGTTGCCCGCGGGAGCCGCCCCGCCAGCGGGTGCCCCGGCTGGAGCGCCGCCAGCGGCGGGTGCCGCGGCCGGCGCAGATGCGGCTGCTGGAACCTCGCCCGACCAGGTGAATTTCGGCATCGAGGGCAGCTTCACATTGCCCAGATTGTTGTAGTCCAAAAACAGGAACACTGCCGCCACGATCTGGGCCAGCAAGGCCAGCGCCAGCAGGCCGACGTACACATCGCTTTTCGGGGCGTCCCCGTCTCTTTTGCGCTTGGCCATGGTCCAATCCCCCTGCATTTCTCGGTCGGCCCCGCCGCGTCAGCGGATCTGGCTGGCCACCTTGTCACCCTTGCTTGGCTTGCCGTTCAGTTGGCCCACCGGCTGCGCCACTGCGTCCTTGGGGTTCACCTCGATCACCTTCACCCGGCCCAGATAGGCCGGCGGGCTCAGGCGGAACAGTTCCAGCGTGTGCCCGCGCTGCAGGCCCTCGTCGCTGCCCAGGCTGATCTGCATCAATCCGGTCTCGTCCGACTTCATCACCGAGCCTTCCAGCGGCACGCTTGGGAAGTTGTCCCGCGCCTGTCCCGGCTTGGCGGCGGTGCTGCCACCCGACTCGCGCAGGCGCTTGTTCTCCGCGCTCATCCGCTTCAGTTCCTTCTCCATCTCGCTGTTTCGGGTTCGCAGGGCCGTCGACACGATCTCCGCCTGCGTCTTCTCCTCGAACATGCGGTTCTTTTCCATGAACATCTCCTGGCGGGCCTTCACCGCCGCCTGGAGCTCCTCCTGCACCCGGGCCATCTGGCTGGCGCGGGTGGATGAATCCTTTTCCGCCACATCCTTGCCGGCGTTGGCGCTGTTCGTCTCGTCCACCTTCGCCTTGCTGTCGTTCGACAGCAGCGCGATCTGCTGCTCCGCTGATTTCAGCTTCGTCTGCAATTCCTGGTTGGTCTTCTTCTGCAGCGAAAGGTACTCGTTCAGCTTGGCCGGGTCAGACCCTTCCAGCGCGGCCTGCTTGAACAGCGTGTCGAAATCACGCAGGCGGCTCTCCAGGTCGCTGCGGGAGCGCTCCAGCTTGCTGCGCTCCTCGCCCCAGGTGACCTTGTCCTTGTTGTACAGGTCTATGTTGCTGCGATTCACCGAGAGGGTTTTCGTCGCCTCGGCCAGCTCGGCGTTCTTTTTCACCACCAGCGAGTGGACAAACAGCGAGATGGTGCCAAGGGCCAGACTCATGGCCATGGTCAAGAAGACCAGAATCTTGCCGACTGCGGTCATGGGAAATCCCTCATCCAAGCGGGCAGCCCGCTGCGCCCTTTCCCGATTCACTCCCGGCCCGACGGAAACCCGTTCTCCCCATGGGGAAACGGCGCCTTACGCCTGACCCGGTTTGTCCACTCATCGACAGCCTATGGTCTGCCTGCCGTCAAGAGTCAAGGGGAACCTTGGATGGATGCCTGCCTTCCGGCAGTTTAGGCAAAATAACCACCTTTTTGAAATCAAATGCTATGCAAAGATCACTTGCTGGCGGGGTATTTCTTCAGATCCTCGCCCCGTTGGCGCAGCCTGCCCAGCAGTTGCTCCACCCGGGCTTTGTCCTGCTGCACCACCGCCGTCTCCACCTCGTAGGTGCGCTGCTCCAGCTTCAGCTTCTCCAACTGGTCGCGCTCGTAGTTCAACTCGCGGGTCACACCACCGCGCCCGTCCTCGCCCGCCGCTTCCAGCGTCAATGCCAGGGCCTGCTCTTTCAGCCCCTTGTACTGCACCTGCGCCTCGGCAAGCCCCTTGCGCTCCTCGGCCAGCAACTGGGTGAACGCCTTCTCCCCAACCAGTTGCGCCGTCTCCGGCAACACCTGCACCAAGGGGGCGAAACCACCGGCCCGCTGGTCAGGCACCGGCAAGCCCGTCATCGGGTTCCGCACGATGCCCTGGATGGTGTTGGCCTGTGGCGCGTCCACCGTGTGTTTCAGTAACTGCTCAAAATAGGGCTCGGTTGTGAACCAGTAATTCTCCAGTTGCGCGATCCGCGTGCGCCCGTCGAACTCCCGCTTGGCCGCCCCGTTCAGGTCCAGGCTCTTGCGTTGCGTGGCCACCTGGTCCGCCTTGTCTTTCAGGCGGCCGGCGTAATCCGGTTCCGTGGCGAACAGCACGATACCCATGGTCGCGGCCATCAGGCTCATTCCGCAGTGCAGCACCACCAGCCATTTGCCAAGCCCGGTCATGCGCCTCGTCCCCCCCAACCTCTTGCCTGTTTACCGCGTGTCGAAACCACCCCGCCGGTCAGTTGCCGGCCTTCGACTCCAGCGTCCGCAAGTCCTTCTCCACCTGGCCCACCTGCTCCATCAGGCCCATCAGCGCCCGGCGCTGGTCGTACAGGTTCAGCGCGTTCTGCTGCATGTCCTGGAACCGGGCCCTCGATTCCCCGCGCGTGAACTCCAGACGCTGCTTCAACTGCGCCAGGTTCTGCTTCCGCTCCTCGATCAGCGTGGGCTGCTTCTCAATCAGCTCCTTCACCATCCGCACCTCGTTCTTCAGCCGCGCCAGCTCGGCAGCGAACTGGCCCAGCTCGTCAAGCCGCTCCTGGTACTTCGCGGCAAAACGCTCCGATGCTTTCAGCAGGCGCAATTCGACCTCCTGCTGGAACACCCGGTCAATTCGGGCCTCCTCCTCAAGCGTCTCGTGCAGTTGTGTCGGGCCCATCACCGCACCGATCCGCTCCAGGGTCGCCTTGGCCTCGTCGGCACCCTGACCCTGCGGCCGCATCACCCACAGGAAGCGCGCGATGGCATCCTTCCGCTGCGGAAGGTCCAGCGCCAGTTCGGAGCCATCCTCGGCCGGTTCAACGGCCTTTCGCTCACCGCCTTGGCTGGCGCTCAGCGGGTCGCCAAGCACTAGCCCGGCTGAATCAAACAGGAGATCCAGGCGGGCCAGCATGGCCCAGTTGGCCACTTCAGCCGCGGTCTGCCGCTGCTTCAGGGCCTCCAGCAGTTTCTCGTCGGCCAAAAATTGGGCCGAGGGGATGTAGGTGTTCGAACCGGCCAGCGCTCCGGTGGTCACGCCCTCGCCCAAAATCCCCTGGAGCCGGTCGCGGCGGATATAGCCTGTGGGCAGACGGTGGTAACCAAAAACCGGGCGTCCGATGAATCCCAGCGCGAAATAGGCCGCCTCCTGGGGAGTCTGCGACCTCACCAGCCGCGCGAAGTCCACCCCCTCGTTGGGTTGGTCAATCACCTGGCGGGCATATCCGGTCAGCATTTCCCGCTTGGCGTTGGCGTCCGGCAGGGCGGCCACGGCTTCCCGGAATTTCCGGGCCACATCCAGAGCCTCGGCCTGCTGGGTCTTGGCGTTCCCGCCACCGACGACATTTTGCAGGATTTTCGGCGTGATACGCGGCGCGATCGGCAAACCGGTCCCGTCGATCTCATTGGCATCCACCGGCAGGCCCTTCAACAACAGGTCGCCGGTGAACAGCCCGCTGGACAGCTCCAGCCGCTTGCCATAATCCATGACGCCAAGCGCGACCAGCGCCACCAGCATCAGCAGGTTCAAGATGGCCAGAATCTTGCCGTAAAGACTCATAGTGCCTCTCCAACCCCGCTTCCGTTGAACCGTTCCGCAGCCCGCCAGATCGCATTCCCACCCATCGTTCTTCGTCCGGGGCGGGCACGGTCATCCAGAATGGATTCTGCTTCACGATGCCCACAAAGGCACGACAATCGCATAGGCGGGCCCGTTTGCCCCGCCTTGCGATCCCAATTATTTTACGCCAACACCCCAGCCGGAATATTGCACAGGCCCCAAATCCCCCCGCATTCGGACCGCCAGCCTTTAATTCTTGAGAAAAAACCGGTCATTCCCGGTCTTTTTCCTGATACCATGGCCCATACATCCGGACGGGTATCCGGTAGCCATTCCTCGGGAG
>JAFMJU010000030.1 GCA_017853285.1 Gemmataceae bacterium | reverse complement strand
TGGGGGGGCAGGGGGCCGATTGGATTGGTCAAAGGTTGTTGGACTCCGGAATGGCCAGCGATATCGCAATCCACCGCCTGCGGGATATCTGGGGTGAAAACGGTTCCCGAGTCGCTTGTGCCAGGGCGGTTTCTCAGTTGGCCAAAGCCCATGAAAAAAAAACATGATTCGCTATTCAAGGTGGGGGGGAGCCTTTTGGGCTGGCCCGGTTTGATTCCAGCGCTCAAAGCTCAAATCAAATCCGCGGGACAACCCACCCTCCTCCTTTTTGGTGGCGGAGTGATGGTGGATTTGTTGAGAGACTGGGACTCCGAGTACCGTTTCGGGGAAAATGCCAGCCATTGGCTTGCGATTGATGCTCTTGATTTGATTGCCCGGGCCATGGCTTCCGCAACACCGGATTGGCAGCTTTGGGGTGAACCTCACCCGCCGGTTGGTGATGGGGTTTTCGTGATCGCTCCGGCGACTTTTTGCAGGTGGGATGCCAGCCAAAATCCCGCGTATTGTTTGCCCGAATCCTGGATGGCAACTAGTGACAGTATCGCCCTGAGAATGGCAACGGCTTGGGGTATTGGAACCCTGACATTGTTCAAATCAATCGGTCGAGAGGTGGATTTCGAAGATTTCGGGCAAGAGTCATGGAAAGGTTTGGTAGACCCGGTTTTCGGTAGTTTGGCAGGTCAACCGGGTGCTCCCCGCAATATCCGGGCGGTTGGATTGATGGCCGGATGATTCAAGTAATTTGGGATTTCCAAAACTGGATTCGCTCGAGGGAAATCGAATTGTCCCTGACCCCATCGTCGCAAACCGCGCTTCTTAGGCCGACGATATGCGGTTCGATTTCCCTAAGGGCGGGAATATGTTCCACTCCCAATTTTCCTGCAAGGGCCAATTTAATGCCTAATCTCGCGCATTCACCCCTAATGCATGACAATTCTTGGGAGGAAAGCCAAGTGAACAAATGGGAATTGTCCTTTAGGAATGTGTCAATAAGCAGATACTCAATTCCTTCCTGTGCGCAAAATGCAGGAAAAAGATCCGGTCTGGGGCTCTCTGCCCGTTTGAAGTCGGCGTAAGCCGCCAAAACTATGGAGTTTGGGGATCGTTGGGAATTTCTGGCGATTTCTGTCAATCGTTGCTGAATGGTTGGAAAGTCTGCCGTTGATGTTCCAAATTTTATTAGCGAATAATTCTCTAATACAAAATTATAAGAAGATACATTTGAATAATTAATTATTTCGCCCATCGCTGCACTTAGCTTTGATAACTTGTTATCGATTGCTATTTTTTCCAAAACTTGGTCTTCAGCTTTGCCCAAAGGGCCTTTTCGTGGCTCTTTGACATCGATCCAGTTGGCCCCCCCCAGCTTTGCAATTCGTGCCTCCTCCGCGTTTCGGATGCTCACAAGCAATTCGGGCATTCCGGGCTCCAAGGTCGCGGGATTGCGGGCGATGTGGGCTAAATTCTAGCTTGGGATGATTTCATAACCATCACATTGGTATACCGATTTTACATGGGAACTTTTGGAGTCAATGTGGAGGGTTATTCAGGCCCCCTTGACCTCCTCCTGACGCTTGCGGAGCAGCAGGAGGTGGACCTTTGCTTCATTTCGCTTGCCCGAATCACCCGTCAGTTCTGCGATTACATTTTGATCATCGAAAAAATGGATATGGAGGAGGCAATCGGTTACCTCCTCTTGGCTGCGCAACTGGTGGAAATCAAGTCAGAAGCCATTCTTCCGCGGGTAGACCAGCCTTTGGAAACACCGCCAGAGATCCCGGAAGAGGCCACGGATGCAAGGGAGGATTTGCTACGGCAGTTGGAGGAATACAGGAAATACAGGGATGCGGCGTTGGCGATGATGGGCCTGGCGGGCCATCAGGAAAAATTCAGGACTAGGAAGCCGGTTGATTTTTCGAATTTGCCTCCCTCCTTCCAACCTGTGGAGCTTTGGGACTTGGTAAGCGCCTACGCCCGTTTGTTGAGGGAAATTAATCCCGAGCCTGTTTCCAAAATCCGTGAGGATTATTTGCCACTGGATGTGTTGATGCGGCAGACCCTGGAAATGGTCCAGAAAAGGCAGAAATTGAAACTTCACGAATTGGTTCAGGCAGATTTTTCCAAAGCGCGCCTGATCGGGATATTCCTGGCTGTTTTGGAATTGATCAAGTTGGGAAACCTTGTGGCGGTGCAGGAGGGACAATGGGGCGACATCCTTATTGTCCAAACCGATGCGCTTTCCGGATTACGGGCCGCTTGAGTCCCGGAGGTCAGTTTTTTCTACCGCGAGGCTTTCTCCTTGGTTTGCCTTGGGGAGAAGGTACCGCCTCGCCCCGCAATTTGGCCAATTCGTCCCTCAATTGGGCCGCCCGTTCAAAATCAAGCTTGGCTGCCGCCTCCAGCATTTCTTCTTGAAGTTTCTCTCGCAATTCCTGAAGGTCGGCCTCGTTTGCGGGAAGACCTGCGACCTCTGTCGTCATTTTTTGGGCAGCTATTTCCTGTTCAATACCGCTTTCAATGGCGGAGCGCACCGATCGGGGGGTGATGCCGTGCGCTAGGTTGTATGCCAGTTGGATTTCGCGGCGGCGGTTGGTTTCCGTAATAGCCTTGTTCATGGAGTCGGTGACGCGGTCGGCATAAAGAAATACCCTGGCGTTCACATTCCGGGCCGCCCGGCCAATCGTCTGAATCAATGAGGTGCCACTTCGCAGGAACCCCTCCTTGTCCGCGTCCAGAATTGCCACCAGGGAGACTTCGGGGAGATCCAGTCCCTCCCTTAGAAGGTTCACCCCCACCAAAGCGTCAAACGCGCCCTCCCTTAATTCCCGAATAATCTGGATTCGCTCGATGGCATCCAGTTCGCTGTGGAGCCATTTGCATCGAATTCCAATTTCCTTGAAGTAATTGGTCAGGTCCTCCGCCATCCGCTTGGTGAGTGTGGTGCAAAGGATGCGTTCCCCTGCCTTTGCCCGAGATTGAATCTCACCTGCAAGGTCCTGGACTTGACCCAGGGCCGGCCTGACCTCGATTTCCGGATCAACAAGACCTGTGGGTCGGATGATCTGCTCGACGAATTCGCCCTGCGTTCGATTCAATTCATAATCGCCGGGAGTGGCTGACATGAACAAAACCTGTTTGCTTCGTCCTTCCCATTCATCAAAACGCAAGGGCCTGTTGTCCATCGCGCTGGGAAGGCGGAAACCATGCTCCACAAGGGTTGATTTGCGGCTGTGATCTCCCGCGAACATTCCCCGTACTTGGGGCAGTGTGACATGCGATTCGTCCACCACCGTGAGATAATCCTCGGGAAAAAAGTCGATCAGGGTGTAAGGAGGTTCTCCCGGATTCCGGCCACTGAACCAGCGAGCGTAATTCTCCACCCCGTTGCAGTGGCCGGTTTCCAGCAGCATTTCAATGTCGAATCGGGTCCTGGCGGCAAGGCGTTGGGCCTCCAGGAGCTTCCCCTCGGATTTTAACTGGGAAAGTCGTGCCTCCAACTCGCCCTGGATACCCTCAACAGCCATTTTCACCCGGTCCTCGGGGGTGACAAAGTGCTTGGCGGGATAAATGTACAATTCCTCTTCGGTGCGGAGGTTTAGCCCTGTGACCGGGTTGATTACGGATAAAGCGTCGATCTCGTCCCCGAACAGTTCTATCCGAAGCCCGAATTCCTCGTAGGCCGGCCAGACATCGATCACATCACCGCGAACTCGGAATTTGCCGCGCGTGAAGGAAATATCATTCCGCTCGTATTGGATGTCCACCAGCTTCAGCAAAAGTTCGTTGCGGGCGATGGTGTTCCCCTTTTGGAGGTGCACCATCATCCGTTTGTAATCGCTGGGAGATCCTAGCCCGTAGATGCAAGAGACGCTTGCGACGATGATCACATCGCTACGGCTGACCAGGGCGCTTGTCGCGGCCAGCCTCAGGCGATCGATATTTTCATTGATCAATGCGTCTTTTTCTATGTAGATGTCCCGCTGGGGAATGTAGGCCTCGGGTTGGTAGTAGTCGTAATAGCTGACGAAATAGTGGACCGCGTTTTCAGGAAAAAAACCTTTGAATTCCTTGTAAAGTTGGGCGGCGAGGGTTTTGTTGTGGGCAAGGACTAGGGTTGGTTTACCCAGTGAGGCGATGACATTGGAGGCCGTGAAGGTTTTTCCCGTCCCGGTCGCCCCAAGGAGGACCATTGAATTTTTCCCGGACCTGAACCCATCGACAATTTTCCCGATGGCGGCGGGCTGATCTCCGCCAGGTTCAAACGGACTTTTGAGGCGGAATCCCGCCATCCTTTTCCCCTTGTCTGGGTAGTGGTGATTGCCAGTTACATTCTATGGGGCAACGAAAAGAAAAGTTCGAAGCTTCTCAATGTTGTTCGGGCCTATCCCGTTCACGCGGACCAAATCCTCGAGGGAGTCATACTTTTTGATCTGTCGCTCTGAAATAATCTTTCTGGCCAATTTCGGGCCGATCCCTGGAATGGTTTCCAATTCCTCGGCGCTCGCCAGATTCGGATCCATCCGTTTGGGAGAATAGGTTTTGGCCTCATGCTTTAAAACATCGGAAGCGCCGAATAGATTTGTTCCTTGTTCGGGGTTACCTTCTTTTGCATGGGGGAATTGAAGCCAAGGCGCCATGAGGCTCACCCGTTGGGGACCGAATCCTTTTATTTTTCCAAGATCTTCCAGAGATTCGATGTTTTTGGTTTTTCTGGCTTCAAGGATATTGGTTGCCAGTTTGGGGCCCATTCCTGGGACCAATTCCAATTCTGCTTGGGTGGCCGTGTTTGGGTCCCACTTCTGTTGACTCAAATCATGCCAGACTGGCTGGTCACCCTTCCGGGTAAAAGTGATTATCTGGAAAAATAGCTCATTTCCCAGAACCAGGCTGGCTAATCCGGAAACCAGCACAATTAAGACCCATCTGGCTGGTTTGTGCCCGTATTCTTTTTCTGAATCAACCATGAATAGTCACCCAATAGATTTGGGTAGAATCCATGAATTTGCTTAATTTTTCATGGCTTTGATCATGACATACCTGGCTGTCCTTGCAAAACCAGGCGATTTTTTTATTAGGAAACGATCCAAATTTCGGATTGGGTTGGAAAAGGGGCCCAAAGAAATAAATCGATTCAAGGCTCCAAATATGTCCCAAAATGAGATTTCGATGTTTGGAAAAACGCTACGAAAGGCTGCAAGAGCCTCCTCGTTCAGGGGTTGCTCATCTTGGGTTCGATCCTTGCCGGGGTAGGGTACATGGTTCCTGATCCACCGGACCAAAGTGGAACCCTGCCAAGGGTCGCAAAGAACCATTATTCCTTTTGGCTTGAGAACGCGGTGGAGTTCGACCGCAGCCTTTTCGGTAGCGAGGTGATGCAGGATGGCGTTGCCCCAGACGCCATCAAAACATTCGTTTTTGAACGGAAGCCTGCAGGCATCCCCTTGTATGGGATGAATCCGTTTCAAAAAATCGTTTGCATTTGCCCGCGCAAGGGTTTCCTTGCAGTAACCATTGGAGAGGTCCAAAGAAAAAACAACTGCGCCCCGCCGAGCCATGGAAATACTGGCCATACCATGGCCGCACCCCCAGTCTAGAACTGTTTTGTCCTCAATATCCCCTAACGCTTCCATTCCCGGTCGGACCCAGGAAGCGTGGTTGAGGTATTCTTCGTCCGGCTGAACCAGACTCAGCAGGAACCCTGGACGGCTTGCCCTGTTTTGCGCCTGCGTTTCGTGAAAAAGGCGTTCCTGATAGAGCCGCTTAAGGTCCGCGGGATATTCGTGCATTTCAGGAAAGCAATTGGTCGTAAGCTTCCGGTTGGAAGCCGACTAAAAGCGTTTTTCCAACAGTGATGGTTGGAGCGCGTAAATTGCCGGAAGGTCCGGAAAGGAGGCCCAAAATGGCTGCCGGGGTTGGATCATCCTTTTGGATGACGCACTCCACCACCTTGGAGCCCTTGATGGAGATGACCCTCTTGTGCTGGCGGGCCAAGGCGACCATTTCATCCTGGCTTTTGCGAACCTTTCTTGCGTCCTCCGCGTTCGAGGGCAGCCCGATGTTCAAACTTTCCAAATGGGCTAAAGCTTTTTCGCATGTTTTGCAATTTTTGCGAAAAAACGCGTAGGTGATCGGCTTGCCCATTTGATTGATCCCCAAGCCTGGATGTTGGAAATTAAAAGGTCATTTCGTGGCTGATTGCTGTTTGTTTTCCTGCAATTAGATTCACCCGCCCTGTCAAACAGAACCAAAAACCAGGCAAGCATTGTGCCCGCCAAAACCGAAACTGTTGGAAAGTACGCGTCTGACCTTCATGTCCCGGGCGAAATTGGCGACATAATCCAAATCGCAAGCTGGGTCCTTGGTGAATTGGTTGATGGTGGGATGGATTTTGCCTTCACTCAAGGTGAGGCAGCTAACAATGGCTTCGATTCCGCCGGAGGCTCCCAAGGTGTGGCCAATCATACTTTTGGTACTGCTTACCGGGATCTTGTAGGCTCGTTCACCAAAAACTGCTTTGATAGCTTTGGTTTCAGCCTCGTCACCTGCGTTTGTGCTCGTGCCATGTGCGTTTATGTAGCCGATTTCATCAAGGTTGGTTTTCGCATCAGAAAGGGCGGATAACATGGCGCGACAAGCCCCAGCCCCAGAGGGATCAGGAGCTGTGATGTGATAGGCATCCGCAGTACAGCCTGCCCCCAGAATCTCAGCGTATATTCTTGCCCCACGCTGCTTCGCGTGCTCGAACTCCTCAAGGAGCAGCACGCCGGCTCCCTCTGATAAGACGAAACCATCCCTGTCGGCGTCAAAGGGACGGCTGGCCGTTTTGGGATCATCGTTTCTGGAGGAAAGAGCCTTGGCGGCGATAAATCCACCCAGACCCATGGGAGTGATGGCTGATTCAGATCCGCCTGCCAGCATCAAATCTGCCTGATTGTCGCGAATCAGGCGCATGGCGTCGGCAAGGGAGTGGGCACCGCTGGCGCAGGCGGTTGAAACAGCGGTATTCGGACCTTTGAAACCAAACTGAATGGAAACATTTCCGCTTCCTGAGTTCGGGATCATCTTGGGAATAACAAAAGGTCCGATTCGATCCGGACCCTTTTCAATGTATTTCCGATGCTGATCCTCAAATTCATGAAGGCCGCCAACCCCGCTGCCGACAATCACCCCACAGCGAAAGGGATCCTCCTTGGAAATATCCAGACCGCTGTCATCAATCGCCTCTTTCGCTGCCGCCAAGGCGAACTGGGCGTATTGGTCGAGCCTTCGGATATTCTTGGAATCCAGCCAGGATTCCAAATCCAAATTCCGTACCTCGCCACCGAAATGGACCTTGAAAGCAGCGGTGTCAAATTGGGCAATCGCACCAATGCCGCTCTTGCCGTCCAAAACGCCGTTCCAAAAAGCGGGAACGGCGTTCGCCAAAGGGTTGACAGTTCCAAGCCCGGTGACAACAACGCGCCGCATGGAGAATACCTACCGGCAGGAATAAATAAGAAATCAACCTTTCAGGTGCGTCTTGATGTAGTCGGTTGCCTCACCCACAGTCTTGATTTTCTCGATGTGATCTTCGGGGATCTGGATGTTGAACTCTTCCTCAAACATCATGATCAATTCGACAAGGTCCAGAGAGTCAGCCCCAAGGTCATCTTGAAACCTGCTTTCCTTCTTGATCTCTTCTTTGTTCACCGCCAGGGCTTCGCTGACGATGTTGAAAACCTTGGCTTCGACTGATTCGGCGTCCACAGATCATTCCTCCTGAAATTCAATAAAAGACCGATTCGGGCGTTGAGTCTCGGAGTTAACAAAATCTCTCGCAAAGTTCCAAGACCTAAATCAATTGGTTTTCACGAAATTGACTGTTCAACCTTGGCTACCCTACTTTCTTATTCGGCAGTGAAACAAAAGAAAGTGCCTGAGTTTGTGCTCAGGCCGGAACTCCCTGGCAGGATGCCTTGCGGTTGATTCGCTTGAGAAGACCTGCCAGTACTTTACCCGGGCCAACCTCGTAAAAACTTGCGATATTTTGGCCAAGGATATCTTGAACCAATTGGTCCCATAGCACCGGTTCAACAACTTGGCGGGATAGCAATTCCCTGATTTGGGCAGGATTTTCGTGTTTTTTACCGGTCACATTGGACCATACGGGGACACGGGGTGTGCGGATCTCGGTGTTTTCCAGGGCTTTGCGTAGCCTCTCTTGGGCCGGTTCCATGAATTGGGTGTGGAATGCTCCGGCGACCGTCAGGCGAATCGTTTTCCCGCCTGCGGCCTGGGCAAGTTTTTCGGTTTCTTCAACAGCTGATACCGCACCTGAAACCACAAGATTTCCAGGGCAAAGGTGGTTGGCAATGGTGACCTTCGGACCGGCCAGGGATACCGTGTCACACAGTTCCTGAACCTTTTCCTTATCAAGCAAAAGAATGCTTGCCATGGTGGACGGACGCGCCTCGGCGGATTCCTGCATGGCCTTGCCCCTTTCCGCGACAAGCCTCAACCCGTCCGGGTAGGAAATGGCATCGGCAAACACCAGTGCCGTGTATTCACCAAGACTTAAGCCGGCTGTTGCGGTGCATTTGGAAACGATCTCCGGGTTGGATGATTTGGCTTCCTCCAGGGCGGCGAGGCTAGACACGAAAATGGCCGGCTGGCTCATTGCGGTGCTGTTGAGTTTTTCGGCGGGCCCATCGACACAAACTTGCAACAAATCAAAACCCAATATCTCTTCGGCCTTTGAAAAGATAGCGCGGGCGAGGGGCGATCGAAGAGCCAGATCCTTGGCCATCCCGACATATTGGGCGCCTTGGCCAGGGAACAAAATGGCATGGCCTTCCATGGTTGACATCCTGACACCGGGAGACCTGTTCGGGAGCGATCAGATAGAAGGAGTGGTGGAAGGGGCTGTGATCTTGGGCATCCGTTCCAATTCTTCGACAATAAGTTTGTTGATACCCGCGCGTGCCAATTTGGCAGCCAGCCCCAAGGCGTTCTTGATCGCCCGTTCGCCGCTGCTGCCGTGGCAAATGATGCAAATGCCGTCAATGCCAAGCAGCGGAGCCCCACCGAACTCGCTGTAATCGTAGGTGTTGATCAGTTTGTGCAAGGCGCCCATGCCTTTTTCTTTTTCCTGGTCTAGGGCACCGATCACCTCTTTGCCCACCATCTTCATGATGAATTCAAAGAGGCCTTCACAGACCTTCAAAATTACATTTCCAACAAATCCATCGGTGACAATCACATCGGCAACACCCTTGTGGATGTCGCGACCTTCAATGTTGCCGATGAAATTGCCCTGAAGTTCGCATGTGGCGAACATTTGTTGGGTCAAACGCACAAGTTCGTTGCCTTTGCCCTCCTCGGCTCCGACATTCATCAAGCCGATGGTCGGCTTTTCCTTTTTCAGGAGGTGGCGGGCAAAGATCTCCCCCATCACGCCGTATTGGAAAAGGTGCTCAGCCTTGGGGTGCACATTTGCCCCCACATCCAACATGATGGATGGGCCCCGCATTGTAGGCATGATGGTTGCAATACCGGGACGATCCACATGGGGAAGGAAACGGCGGGTGAACATCCCTCCCGCAACCATGGCCCCTGTGTTACCAGCGCTGACAATTCCCTGAACCTTGCCGGTGGCGAGTAATTGCCAGGACCGGGTGATGGTGTTGTCAGGCTTTCGCCGCAGGCCAATGGCTGGACTTTCATCCATGCCAACAACCTGAGTGGCGTTATGAAAATGGATTCGTGAGATGACCGGGTTGTCCGAAGGGACCAACTTTCTTAGTTGGTTTTCCTCGCCAACCAGAAAAACTTCCAATTCAGGATCTTTTTCAAGAGCCTGAATGGCACCGGCCACAATGGGGTTGGGTGCATGGTCCCCACCCATCGCGTCGAGCGCAATCCTCATTGTGAATCACTCTTCCTTTTGGCCAGAGGAAATCACTTCTTTACCTTGGTAAAAACCACAGGTACCGCATACACGGTGAGGAAGGATCGGATTCTCGCAGTTTTTACAGAATTGGAATTGTTGAGGAGTCACCCGATGATGGCTACGGCGCATACCTCGGCGTGATTTTGAAATGCGCCTCTTTGGAACTGCCATGACAACCTGCCTGCCTTTGGAACCAAAATGTGTTGGATACCAACAACTTTCCGAAGTCTCGAACCAGTTAAAAAGCCTAAGATTGAGCCTTTGGCCTGTCAAGCTTGCATTTAGGACACTCGGAGGGATCATACATCAATCCCGCTCTTTTGGTTGAGGGGGTAAAATTCAATTGCGAAAATGGGTTATCCAACGCAAACTGCGTATTATGCGCCTGTTATATCAGTAGATATAGAAGTGATGCAGATGAATTCATTTGGATATGCTCATTTATTATCTTTGGGTAGAGAATATCCGGAGCCTGAGCACGAGTTCCGTTCACCCTTTGAACGAGACAGGGACCGTGTGGTCCATTCAACGGCCTTCAGGCGTTTAGCCAAAAAAACTCAAGTTTATCCATCCCCAAGCAATGACCATCATCGCACCCGCCTGACTCACACGATCGAGGTGGCCCAAATCAGTCGTGTCGTGGCGCGAAATCTTGGCTTGGAGGAGGATTTAACCGAGGCGATTGCCTTGGCGCATGACCTGGGCCACCCTCCCTTTGGTCACGCCGGGGAGGAGGAACTCGACCTATGCATGGCCGATTGCGGAGGATTTGAGCACAACTCCCATGCGCTTCGGATTGTCACCCGTCTCGAATACAGATATCCCGCCTTCATGGGATTGAATCTCACGTGGGAGGTTCGCGAAGCTTTTGCCCATCACAGCAAGAAATTGGATTCTGAAATTCTCCATTATCGTTCGAAAGGTGCCCCCTTCCTCGAAGCCCAGGTGGCAGATGCGGTGGATAGCCTGGCTTACGACGCGCACGATGTCGAGGATGCCATAACCGCCGGTTTGGTGACTTTGGAGGAGTTTCTTGAAGTTCCGCTAATTCGGGAACTGGTCACGGAGATCCAAAATTTGGGACCCATGACAAATGCCCGGGCCCAAGTTCCAACCTTGATCCGGAATCTGATCAACAAGCAGGCCGGCGATCTCATTGTTCAAACCAGGCGGAACCTTGAATCCAACCGGATTGCGAGTTTGGCGGATGTTCGATCAATGGGTGCTTTGCTGGTTACCAATTCACATGAATTGTTGACGAAAATTAAGCAGCTGGAAATTTTTCTTAAATCCAGGGTTTATCATCATCACCGGGTCCAGAGGATGGCCATCCGGGGAAGGAGGGTGGTCAGGCAATTGTTTGAGGAGTTTTGCAAGTTTCCCAAGCTATTGCCGGGAAGGTATCAGCTCCGGGTCGAGAATTGTGGGTTAAAAAGGACAGTTTGCGATTACATTGCCGGCATGACGGACCAGTTTGCCATCAGGGAATACAGAAAGCTTTTTTCCCCGGAAGAGCCGGTCTGAGCTTTCCAATCTCGATTGCATAACTGAATTTTTGCGGAATCATGGTGCGAAATGCGGTTTTTCAAAGAAAAAAACAGGGCGGAAAACAGTGTGCCCAATCTATCCCCCGCGGGATCTGTTTTGGTTTGGGTGATCCGTGGCATTTTTTTGGTTGTGATGCTTGGGCTTTCCATAGCCGCATTCCAATACTTTGAAAAAAACGGTCCCCAGGAAAAAGGTGTGGCGTTCGCCCAGGGTGTGATGGCCCTTTTGGCTATCCAGGGATTGGCCGTCATTATCCTCGTCACTGATCTCCTGATCCGAAGGAAGGAGATTACCACGATTTCCGCGGTTTATTTCGGCCTGCTGTTGGGGCTTCTTCTGGGAAATCTTCTTGCGGTGGGTTTGGACCCGTTCCTTTTCGATTCGCCACAAGGGGAATCCGGGGCAGACTCGTTGGCTGTGCCCCGGAGGGGATTGGCGGTCATGCTTTCCGTGGTCGCCTGTTACATCTGCGTGAGCACCCTGTTGCAAACCAAGGAAAATTTTAGATTTATTATTCCCTTTATCGAATTTTCGAAGCAAACCCGTGGGAACCGCCCTCTGGTTTTGGACACTAGCGTGATTATCGATGGCCGCATCGCCGATGTTTGCGAGACAAGCCTGATTGACTCAAGGATTGTGGTCCCAAGGTTTGTCCTTCAGGAACTTCAGATGGTTGCCGACAGCGGCGATCGCCTCAAACGGAACCGTGGTCGCCGTGGATTGGATGTCCTGAAAAGGCTTCGTTCGAACACCCGGTTGGAAATCCAACTTCATGACGGGTCCATCCCCGGCGTGCCGGAGGGCGGCAAAGTCGATGAGCGATTGGTCCTTTTCGCCAAGGCCATAGGAGGGCGGGTCGTCACAAACGATTTCAACTTGAACAAAATCGCCCAGTTGGAAGGCGTGGATGTGGTGAACCTGAACGAGGTTGCCAATTCCCTGAAATCGGTGGCATTGCCTGGCGAGGTGCTTCAAATCAAAGTTGTGAAGCAGGGCGACCAGCCAGGGCAAGGTATAGGTTACCTGGATGATGGCACAATGGTGGTGGTGGAGCAGGGGAGGTCCGTCATGGGCCAGGATGCCGCGGTCCAAGTGACTAGTGTGCTCCAAAACCCCGCTGGAAGGATGATATTCGCAAAACTTGAACCGATCGGCAAAAATTAGCGCCTTTTGACCTTTTCCCCGGTGCCAACGCCGTGTTAATGGCACGACATGGTGCGAATATATTTAATTTTGATCCTGCTGTGGGTGGTTGGTGGATCGGCCTTCGGCCAGCCTTCTTCTACTTCTCCACCCCCCTCTCAGGCGAACGCGCCTGCGGCCAATCCGGCCCGTAGCGCTGCGCCCGGCGCTGTCCGAGATGCCGAGTTGGTTGAGAGGCTCATTGCTGCTCGAAAAGAGTATCAGATTAGTCTGGAGGCACTTAGAAATCACTATATATCGGTGGGCGATTTGGAAAGGGGGCGATGGGCTGAAGAAGAGTTAATTTCCTACCATCGCATCGCCAAGAATGCATTTTTGTTGGAGCTGGATGTTCCTCCTCCTTCCTTGAAAGGCACGGTCAATATTCCTGAGGCTAACGAGCTTTTCAGGCGAGCCATGACCTACAAGGACAAAGGATGGGGCAATGATTTTGTCGACAATCAGCGGCGTTCCGAGATCCTTTTTCAAATGGTTTTGAGCAATTATGCGACCAGCAACAAAATTTCGGATGCCGCTTACCAGTTGGGAGATTTGTACGAGGGTAAAACCTATAAGCAGTATCGCAGGGCTGCCGCATATTACGAGCGTAGCTTTCAGTGGAATCCATTGACCCAAAATGATGGCAGGATTCGTGCCGCCAGACTTTATGACAAGATGTCTCTGGACCGTACCCGGGCGGTTGAACTGTACAAGGAAGTGATCCAGCACGACACAGATCCACAGCGTTTACAGGAGGCCCAGCGCCGTCTTGCGGAGTTGGGTGCTGCCAAATCGCCTTGATTTAGATCAATGGTTCTCATCCTCGTAAAAGGGGTGAAACCTCCTTTCGGCAGGTTTTGGCCTGCTTTGGAGAATGCTGGTTGCCAGGAGAAGATCACTGGCCGTGGTGATTTTCAAATTGCCCAAATCACATTCAACCAGGTGCACCGGATGGCCGGTTGCCTCCACAACCTCGGAATCATCCGTTGGGACAAGATTTTTCGGACGGTCTCGGTAGGCCCTCAAAAGCAATCCCTTCTCGAAAACTTGCGGTGTTTGTGCCAACCAGAGCCCTTTTCTGGGGAGGGTTGTTTCGATGGAACCCTGGCCATTGGCTCTTTTGAGGGTGTGAACCACGGGGGTTGCCAAAATGGCTGCCCCATTCATTGCGGCAGCTTGGAAAACCGCGTCGATGTGTTTTTTTTCAACACAGGGGCGCACCGCGTCATGGATGGCGACATGGGTGACCTCCGGACTGGTTTGGTCCAACGCGTTTTGAACGGAATCGCACCGTTCCTTTCCTCCATCAATCACCTTTACCCCGAGAAACGAAAGGTTCGCGGAATACCGCTGCAAAAATAATTCCCTTTCATCCGGATGAATGACCAGCATGATTTGGCAAACATCATCCCTGTTGCAAAAAAGTTCAACGGTTCGAAGCCAGACGGCCCGTCCCTCCAATTCAGTGAATTGTTTTTTTTCCCTGGCTCCAAATCGGGAGGAGCTTCCCGCCGCGGGCAAAATCACACAGGCTTTCATCAAAACCACCAGGTGTCAATTTTGGGATGATCTTGTCCTGATTCCGGGACAATGGTTGTTCCGGAATCAGGCTGAATTTTACCGTGTTTTTGTTCGCTGAATCGGAAACGGTCTTGAAAAAATTATCGTCGAATTTTATCCACCTCCCCAAATCAGGCATTTCTTCAAGAGGGTGAAAAGATGCTGGTTTCTTGTACGACGTTATGCATGGGGCGCCATAGCCTGGCCAAAGTTTTCGAAGCCCTTTTGGAAATGGAATTTACCCGTTACGAACTGGCTGTGTTTCAGGGGAGTTC
>JAFMJU010000467.1 GCA_017853285.1 Gemmataceae bacterium | reverse complement strand
CTATTTCGCGGCCTTGGGCATGGTTCAGGTGCTCAGCGGGGGCATGAGTTCACGGCTTTTCAGCGAAATCCGGGAAAAACGCGGACTCTGTTACTCGATTTGGACCACCCTCTCGCCTCTCAGGCACACAGGGGCCATTTTGGGGTATGCCGGAACCACGGCGGCCCGCGCCCAGGAAACTTTTGATTTGTTCCTGCAAGAATTGGGCAGAGTGGCGGATGGTGTTGAAGAGGACGAGGTCAAGCGCGTCCAGATCGGCCTGGAAACTTCCCTGCTGATGCAGGAAGACTCCAGCGGGTCACGATCCAGCTCGCTCGCTTCCGATGTTTACAACCTTGGCCGGGTGCGAAGCATCGAGGAACTGCGGGACGGTATCGCTTCCATCAATCGCAAAAATATCGCTGACTACGCCCGGCGCAATCCGCCTTCGCCCCTCACGGTTGCCACCATCGGCCCATCCCGCCTGAAAATATCCTGACCATTCACTGGAACCATCCATGACCGCCGCCTTTCACCAGCTTGAAGCCGACAACGGCTTGCAGATCATCGGCGAGACCAACCAGGCCGCCCATTCGGTTGCCGTGGGTTTTTTCGTCCGGACCGGCAGCCGTGACGAAACCGTCCCGGAAGCCGGGGTCAGCCATTTCCTGGAGCACATGGTTTTCAAGGGTTCCAAAAAAAGGAAGGCCGAACAGTTGAACCAGGAGCTGGACCTGATTGGGTCCAGCCCCAACGCCTACACCAGCGAGGAAACCACGGTCTTTTACGCTTCCTGCCTTCCCAGACACATGGGCCGGGCATTGGAGGTCTTGTCAGATATCATGCGGCCCGCCCTCCGGGCCGAGGATTTCACCCTGGAAAAAAAGGTGATCCTCGAAGAAATCGGCATGTATGAGGACCAACCCGGGGACATGGTGTTCGATCACGCCAGGAAACTGTTTTTCGGGGAACATCCCTTGGGGAATTCCGTCCTGGGTTCCACCGATTCGATAACCGCCCTGACACGAGACCAGATGGCCGATTACTTTCAGCGGCGGTACCAGACAGGCAACATGGTTCTGGCTTGCGCGGGAAATTTCGATTTCGGGGAGTTTGCAAAACTGGCCCAGAAATTCTGCGGCAAATGGCCAACAGGTTCGCCCCGGCGGGCCGACATCCGGCAGACGACGGGAAGCGGCGATTTCAATCTCCTGGTCGATGGGAGGACAACCCTCCAGCATCTGATCGTCATGAACGCCGGACCTCCCGCCGCCTCCCCCCTCCGGCATGCGGCTGATTTGGTCGCCATGGCGATCGGCGATGATTCCGGTAGCCGAATGTATTGGGAAATGGTTGACCCGGGCCATGCCGACAGCGCGACATTGTCTTACCGGGAACACGAGGGAACCGGGATTTACTACGCCGCGGTGGAATGCGAGCCCGGCAAGGCTCAAAAGAACCTGGAGCGGGTGCACAAGATCATCGCGAAACTGCAGTCGGACGGGATCACCCAGGAGGAACTCGATGTTGCCCGCACCAAGCTCCTTTCAAGGATGGTGCGGGGTAGCGAATCCCCGATGAGCCGGCTGATGAGCCTTGGCAACCACTGGATCTACCAGCGGAAGCACATCTCGCTGGAGGATGAAATCCGGTCCTACAAAAAGGTAAACATGCACCAGGTCCGCCAACTGCTGGACCGGTATCCATTCAAGCGGATGACCGTGCAGGCGCTGGGGCCGGGGAAGAAGCTCAAGGCGGTGGAATGATATCCAATCAATCGTGGATAACCTTATTGTACGCAGCAACTACCTGATTTTCAGATGAATTAATGGGCTCATGGTTTGTCCCTTGCCTTCTTCCTTCGCCACCAAAGAAAAGGCCACATCCCCGCCCTGATACCAGGAATCTATTTCAATTTGCAGGGTGCGCTCCGACTGTTCGGGTGGCACCAAAATCCCGTTCAGGCCGATATCAAGGACACGGACACCCGGGGGAAGCCCCCGCACTTCCACGGGCACCCGGCCCTTGAAATCGCCGATTCGTTCAATGGTTATCGGCAGGCGCACGACCCTGCCGGGGCTTCCCGCCAAATCCAAAGTGCCCGGCATCGCTTTCACCCGTGCCTGTCCGATGGTTTTTCCGGCAATCCCCGGAACGGTCTTGCTCATGCCCGTGGCCGGATCAGTCACGCGGATAGTCCAGCCGGTTGGCAACTCCACGCCTTTCACGACGGGTTGCATCAGGATCGTGGTACCGGTTTCCCCTTCGGCGATGAACGCGGGCCCCGCCTTCCAGGTGTCAGGAAGGTTTTCCACTGAAACGCTAAGCGGCCCGGAATATTCCTGGATACGCTCCACTTCCAGGTTCAACTCCCCTGCCCCCCCCTCCACATGTTCCAGCAAACCGCCTGGAGCTACCGGGGCAAACCCGGGTTGATGGTTCTCCATCTTCAAAAAGTACGGCAAATATCCGTGTTGGTTGCCCCGGCTGTCCCGGATTCGCGCCTGGTAAATCCCGTCAGCCGGTGGAGTGAATACCATTCCGCTATCCCTGCCCATGGATCCGTGCCCGTCATCCGAAATATAGGGAAGATCGATCGGCGGAATGGGCCCGTCGGGTACCTGGGTTCCGGGAGGCAAAACGCTCACTTTCACAAGGGTTTGACCAATCGGGTGCTGCACGGGGGTGGTTCCCTCCCAACCCATCCTGCGGCCAGCCCTTGCATGGAATTGACAATCGTCATCCGGATTCCTTGGAATGGTCCGGATTCGCATCAGGTCCCCGCCGGCATAAAGGTAATCGTTCACGCGAAGGTCTTTCCAGTTCTCGATCCGGATTCCAGGGTTGGAGGAATCGTGGTCGCGAAAAACCACCACGGTTTGGCTGGAGGGGGCAAGACGCTTGCGCGCCAAGTCCTTTCCCTCGCGGTTGGTGATCCGCAAATTGGTATCCACCGGGGAACCAATGCGCTGGCCCAGCGTTTCAATCCAGACCTTGTGCCCTTTCCGGCCCTCGAACTCCCAAACATCTTCCCCGGTTGCCTTGGCGCCAAGATTCGATTGGATCAACGCTGGGAAAGACCGGACAAGCGTTGGTGCGACCAACAACTCCGCCTTGGATACCAGCAATTTCGGTGCACCGGGAATCATCGACCAAGGCGCCGGAAGAGTTACCTGGGCCCCCTCACCCAAGGAGGGACCGGGTGCTGGAATATCAATCTGGTTACCGGGCAAATGGACTCCCACAGGCGTAATTCTCGCGGGTTTTTCCGGAGAAACGACCCTGGGAACCAAATCCGCCAAAACAGGGAAG
>JAFMJU010000029.1 GCA_017853285.1 Gemmataceae bacterium | reverse complement strand
GCATCACCTGACCGATCGTTTCACCTGCATCGGGTGGGACCTCCCGGCCACCCGGGGGGAAGGGTTGAACCGGTTGCCTTGGATCCGCCATCGGGATTTGGCGGACCACCTGGTGGCGCTGCTAGGGCATCTGGGGGTGAAGCGGGCACATTTGATGGGTTGTTCGTTCGGGTCGACCGTGGCGCTGGACGCGCTGTACCGGTACCCGGGGCTTTTCGATCGGGGGATCCTGCAGGGGGGATTCGCGCACCGGCCCCTGAGCGGATTGCAGCGCTGGCTGGTGCGCCTGGCGCGGTTCGCGCGGCGGCCCGTGATGCGCCAGATGCCGAATTACGAGCTTTTTTTGCGCAAGGGGAATGGCGAGGGATTCGAGACGCGGGACCCGGCCTTTTGGGATCACCTGGTTACCTCGGCCGGGCCGACGCCCGTGAAAGCGGTTTGCCACCAGGCGTTGTGGCTGGACCAGGTGGATTTCCGACCCCGTTTGCCCGATATTCGCCACCAAGTCCTGTTGGTGCACGGAAACCGAGACCGCCTGGTGGGGCCCGCCTGCCGGGAAACCCTGAAACGCGGCCTGCCCAACCACCAGGAGGTGGTGTTGCACGGTTGTGGCCATGTACCCTGCTATACCGACACCGAGGCCCTGGCCGCGGTGGTGGGTGAGTTTCTGGGTCGTTGATCGCTGCCGCGTTCAGGCGCCGGGAGCAGCTTTTTCCACTTGCACCAGGTTGTCGAAGAAAGTGGCTCCCGCTCCCAGATCGGTGAGTGCGGAGCTGGTGGTCATGTTCACGCCCGATCCATCGGGGGTGTAGCGCGACCACCAGATGCCGAAGGCGGTGACCACGCCGGGGCGTGTATCTTCGGTGACTTCGGCCGTGGCAGTGAATTGGCCGCGGCTGTTCCATGTCTTCACGGTTTGGCCGGTGGTGATGGCGCGGGATAGGGCATCGTGCGGGTGGAGCAATACCCTGGGGCCCCGATGGATCTGCCTGAGCGCCTCGATGTTGACGAAACTGGAGTTCAGGAACTCGGGTTCGGGCGGGCAGATCATTTGCAGGGGGAAATGGGCGGCCAAGTCGGGCCGGGTGAGGGGATCCTCGTGCGGGGGCGCGTAGTGCGGCACCGGGTCTATCCCCCGCGCAGCGAGCGATGGGCTGACCAGCTCGCATTTGCCCGAGGGGGTGCCGAACAGGCCGGTCGCGTAGGGGGAATAGTTGGCGGGCAGGTTCAGGCGGATGGCACCCTCGGCCAGCAGTCGCTGCCGCGTGATGCCGGCCAGGCTACCGGCTGGGCGGAACGGCTTGGTGTCTGTCCGTTCCGTCAGCACCTCATCGATCAACTCCTCATCGGTGGGGGCGAACAGGGACTGATCCAGATCCATCGCGCGGCCCAGCAACCGGAAGATCTCGGTGTTTGGCTTGCTTTGGCCCACCGGGGGGATGGCGGGCTGGTTCAGTTGCACCATCAGGTGGCCATAGCTGGTGTGGATGTCCCAGTGCTCGAGTTGGGTGGTGGCGGGCAGCACCAGGTCGGCGTGCAGCGCGGTGTCGGTGAGGAAGTGCTCAAGCACCACGGTGAAGAGGTCTTCCCGGCGCAGGCCTTGCAATACCCGGTTCTGATCCGGGCAGACGGCGGCGGGGTTGGAGTTATAGACCACCAGGGCGCGCACTGGTGGGCCAGGCAATTCACCGGCGAGGGCCTCGGCCAGGCTGCTCATGTTGATGGTTCGGGTGCCCGGCGGGATGAGATCGTGCCGCTCGAACACCGAATCCGCCTGGGTGGCGAACAGTTGACTGGTGCTGAGCAGGGCTCCGCCGCCCGGGTGCTTCCAGTCGCCTGTGAGGGCCGGCAGGCAGGTGATCACGCGCACCGCCATTCCGCCGCCACCGTGGCGCTGCAGGCCATAGTTGAGGCGGATGAGGGCGGGCCGGGTGGTGCCGTACAAGCGGGCCAGTTGCTCCACCTCGTCCACCCGCAGGCCGCAAATGGCAGCCACCTTGTCCGGCGCGTATTCAAGTAGCACCCGCTGGCGCAACTCGGGCCAGCCCAGGCAGTGGTTTTCCAGATAGTTTTCATCCACCATGCCATCGCGGGCAAGGATGTGGGCGATGCCCAGGGCCAGGGCACCGTCGGTGCCGGGGCGGGGGGCGATCCACCAGTCACTGCGTGTGGCGGTGCGGCTCTTGTAGGGGTCGATGCAGACGAGCTTGGCCCCGGCCTTCTGGGCCTGCAGCATGCGGACCCACAGGTGGCTGTTGGTGACGGCGGTGTTGGAGCCCCAGTTGAGGATGAGGCGGCTGTGGGGGACGGTGTCGGGATCAACGACCGCCCGGCCACCGAGGGTGACCTCGCACCCGGCGGCGCCGGCGGTGGCGCAGATGGTGCGATCGAGCAGCGAGGCACCCAGGGCGTGGAAGAAACGGCGATCCAGGCTGGAGCCCTGCAGCTTGCCCATGGTGCCGGCGTAGCTGTAGGGGAGGATTGCCTGGGGGCCCTCGGGTGAGTTGGCAACCCGTTTCAGGTTTTCGGCCACATGCCGGATGGCCTCGTCCCAGCCGATGGCCCTGAACTGGCCGGAGCCCTTTGGGCCAACCCTCAGCAGCGGAGTTTTCAGGCGCTCGGGGTGATAGGTGCGCTCGAGGTAGCGGGAAACCTTGGTGCAGAGGAAGCCGCGGGTGAACGGCTGATCGGGGTCGCCCCGCAGGCTGACGGCGACATTGTCACGCACGCCCACCAGCATGCCGCAGGTATCGGGGCAATCGTGGGGGCAGACGGCCCGGACCGTGCGCAGGGGGTAGGTTTCAGCCATGGGGTAATGGTTCACTCGTCGGACTTCTTGTTCATCTCCTCGATCTCGCCCTTGGAGAGGGGACGGATCTCGATGGCCTTCACCTCGCCGGTGGTGCGGTAGGTGGCCAGGCCCAGCGGGCGGCAGGGCAGGCACTCGAGGCGGATGCCGACCTTGCGGTCCTCGGTTCCTACATTCACCAGCCGCTTGTCGCCGATGAAGGTCTGGATGCGCTTGTCGCTGACACGCACCCGGAAGGTGTACCATTTGCCCTTCTCGAAGGCGAAACTGCCGGAGGTGTCGTTCTCGGACGCGTCCATGCCATCGAGCGTGGACAGGCCGACGGTCTCGCCGCCCCAGCCGCCGGTCACGAACGAGCAGTGGCTGTTGCCCACGGGGAAGGTGACGGTGGCGAAGAAGTCATCCCCCTCGACCCGGCGGGCCTGGAAACGCAATTCGTAGTCGGTTTTGGGCAGGTCCTTGCGGGTGGAGACCACGCCGGTCATCGGGCCGTTCTCGCCGCGCTTGCCGGTTTTCAGGCAGAGGGCGCCATCCTTCACGGCGCATTCGCCGGGTTTGTACAGGTCAGCGGCCTGCCAGCCGTCCATTGACTTGCCGTCGAAAAGGGGTTTCCAGCCAGCGGGTTTATCCTCCGCCCGGAGCAGGCAGGCAGCGGAAAGGATGGTCAGGGTGAGGAAGAGGGTTTTGAATCGCATGGTAATGGCCTTTCCAATCGGGTTCCTTGTATTGGGATCAGTCCTTGGGGGTGCCGGCCTTGAGGTTGAGGTCTCCCGCCAGGCGGAGGAGTTCGAGGATTCCCTCGTCCCGCAATTTGTCCGCCTCGTCGCCCTTTGCTCCAGAGTAAAGGGTGAAGGCGATCTCAAGGCCCTGCTCGTTGAAGCCCTCGAGGCCGACCTTGGCCCGTGTGACCTCATGCCGATGGGACTGGGCCTCGAGCCAGTTCCGGAAACGGTCCTTGAGCGCTTGCGCCTGGTGCGCGGAGACGGGTGGCGGGATGGTGACCTTGCCCTGGACCCGCTTGTTGACACGCAGACCGAGGTTGTCGATGGTCCCGCCAGCCAGGGTGGCGTTTGGCAGCACCACGATGCTGTCCTCCTTGGTTTTCAGCCGTGTGCTGCGGAAGCCGACGGATTGGACGGTGCCCTCGACGCCGCCAACCTTGATGAGGTCGCCCACGCTGAAACTGTGGTCGCCAATGAGAAGCATGGTGGCGAAGAGGTTTTTCAGGGAGTCTTGCGCGGCCAGCGAGACGGCCAGGCCGACCACGCCGAGTCCCGCCAGAAAGCGGCCGAGCAGGGTGCCATCGTCGAAGCAGGTGACCAGATAGATGAGACCGGCAACGACGAGGATGATTTTCAGCAGGCGGGTGAAAAAAGGCAGCAGCAGGTCCTGGAACCCGCGTATGTTCTCGGTGGCGGATTCCGGGATGTAACGCAGCAAAAGGTAGGTGATGTCGATGATGCCGAAACCGGCCCAGACGCCCGCCATGGCGAGGAGGACCTCGTCAAAGCCGAAGATCCAGCCGGCGATGGGAGTTGGCAGGTCAAGCCAATTGACAAGCCAGTAGGCCGCGAGGAGGGTGAGGAAAAAAGCGGAACCCCTGAGGCGCCTCCCAACCCAACCCGGGGTGCGTTCCTCGGGCAGACGATTCTGGACCAGGCGGGTGAGAATTCGGGCAAGCACCTGGAACAAGATCACCGAAAAGGTGGCGAGGGAGAGGAGCCCGAGCCACTGCCATAATTCGAAAGGGCCCACCTCTTTTCGGAGTCCATCGGGAACCGCCATCCTGAGCCGCAAGCCGGGGGCCTCGAGCCAATCGGGAATCGAATGGATTTCCTGGTGGATTTTCACATCGGTGGCGATGGGTAATGTGACCATGCGGTCGATGGCCTGATCGAGGTCGTCCACGGTGGACTGCGTGAAAAGCCAGCCGCGTTCAGGATTCTCCATGCTTTTGCCGACCTGGACACGGCCGAGGGGGCCGCGGTGCCAAAGGAAGGGAGGTCCGTCGGGGTCGCCGGGCAACTCGTGGAAATAGACATAGTCGATCCGGTCGATGAGGGCCTTGAGCTTGTAGGCCAGGACCGGGCCCAAGGTCGACCTGGCGGACAGGGGGACGCTTCCGAGGTCGAGGCAGGCCGCCGCCTTTTCCACCTGGCCCTCGTTCATGGCGCGGAGGAAGGTGCTGAAGGTTTCCCGCGGCGAGTTGCGGCCATCGAGATGGGAGCCCTGCCCGCGGTCCTTGAGGCTGAGGGACTCGTACATCTGCGGGATGCGGGCCACGGATTTGGATGAAAAACCCCAACGGCCATCGTGGCGCCTGACGATCCGCGCGCGGATATTCCCTTCCCCCAGGGTGACCGGTGCGGCATTGTAATGCGCGTCCAGCTCGCTGGTGTTGGGGCGGATTTTCCTGAGAATGACCTCGAGCTTTTCGGCGAGCTTGGGACCGAGGCGTTTCGCCTCCTCCGGGGTGAGGTCGGTTAGGTCGAGGGCTTGAGCCGCCTCCTCCAGGCGAGCGTCGTTGTGCTCCGCCAGGTCCATGGTTTCGAGAAAGCCGCGGAGCATGGCCCGGGGCGAGGCGTATTGGGGAGGGACGGTGGCGGGGGCCTTGTCCAATTCGACCGGGCCAACCTGGGAAGGCACCACCTTGCCCAGGATGATCCAGCGGGGGTCAATCGGATGGTCCTTGGAGGCGGCGTAGATGGCCTCGATCTCAAGGACCGTTTGACGGCTGAATTGCCAGCGGTCCTGGGCTCCATCCTGGTGGATCCTTTGGCCGACCACGGCTCCGGCGGGCATGATCTGGTAGGTGAACGGCCGGTGGTTGGGATCGACCGGGATATTCTGGGAATGGGGATATGGAAGCCTCTGGATCGAGGCGGCGAGTTTCCTGGCGAGTTCGGCCCCGGTCTGCCGGCGCTTTTCGGCGGGAATACCGCTCAGGTCGAGGCATTGGGCCGCCCCCTGGAAATCGCCCTGTGAGGCGCGGTCCATGAATGTGACGAGTAGCTCGGTGGGATCACCCTGCCCCTCGACCAGGGAACCGCGATCGACCTGCAGTTTCTGGTTGTGTTCCAGGGTCCGGGTGTATAGTTCCGGAAGTATCGCGACACTTTTGCGCGACAGGCGCCAGGTTCCGTCCGACCCGGAGTTGAAGGCCAGGGTGAACATGCCCTGGCGGAGCAATGTGGCAGTGTCCTTTTCCCGTGTGGCAACCAGGTTGATGAAAAAAGGTGACTCAAGATCGAGAATTGTCCCAAACATCTCGACAAAGCGGGCGCGTTCGTTGGGCGTGGCTTCCGGGGGATAGTCGATGCAGCGCTGGGCGACTTCCATGGCCTCGGGAACCCCGGACTGGAGCGCGTCCCACGCGAAGCAGAAGGTCTCGACGGCTTCCCGCGGGGTGGTCTGGCCGGTCGGAAGCAGGGGGCGCGGTGAACCCGGCCCGACCTGGTTTTTTGGGGCCGGTTGAGCCCCGCAGAATCCAGCAAGGAGCCAGGCGGCAATCAAGGCGATGGGCAGGCGATTCCCGGTCAAATGCGGCGGCATGAACGATGTCTCCCATCCTCTCTCTTTATCAGTATGAGGGATTTGGGTTTTGGTTTCGATACCGAGACTGATTGCCAAAGATATATTCGTGGTTTCGGGATTTTTACTTGGTGCTTCTGATATGTTGGCTTAACGGCAATTGTTTCGGAAACCGTGAACCGGGCAGGTAGGCGCGGCGGATAGTGTGGTAGGGACGGACACGACTCCCTGGAGGAAGCACAGTGAAAAATCTGGTCGGATGGTTGGGGATCGCATGCCTTGCCTTTTCAGGGTTGGGAACCGCGGCGGGTGCCGGGCATCCAGTGCGGCTGGTGATCGAAGATAACGCCTCCCTGTTCAGCGAGGGGGCCAAGGAGGCTGCCCGGCAACGGCTATCCCAGGTGAATGCCAAGGTGGACCGGGAGGTGCACCTGAAGACCTATCCGAATCTGCCTGAAGCCATGCAGGCCCGGCTCGATGCGGCCGGGAAGGACTCCGCGAAAAAGAACGAGGTTTGGCGTGAGTTCACCCTAAGCCATGTGAAGGGGGAACGCGGCCTGGTCGTGCTGATCTGCTGGAAACCTGGTCGTGTGGAGGTAGCATCCGATCGGGCCTTGTCCTCCGCCGGGTTCGATGCTGGCAAAACCCGTGCTTTGCAGCAAAGCCTTGCCAAAAGTCTGGAAGCACCGAGCAAAAACAAAAATGAGCCGGAACGAAAGAAGGAGCTGGATCAGGCGCTCTCCGCTTTTGTGAACGAAGTGGCACAGAGCATTCCGCTGGAGAAGTCCCGCGCCGCGGCAACTGGCGGTGGAACTGTGCCGGTGGGTGCCAAAACCGCTGTCCAGGAAGTGGAACAGAACAACATGCTGGGTTGGGTTTGCCTGGGGATTGTGGGCCTGATGGTGGTGTGGATGATTTTTGGCGCGATGCGCGGCTCGGCGGCCGGGGCGGCGGGTAGCGGTTACGGCGGGGCACCCGGATACAGCGGTGGCGGCGGCGGATTTCTGACCAACATGCTGGGCGGAATGTTCGGGGCGGCAGCCGGCATGTGGATGTACAACCACTTTTTTGGCGGGGGCACCCCCGGTGCGAGCGCGGGTGGATGGTTTGGCGGCGGTGATTCCACCGGCGAGGAAGCGGGAACCGGGGATTTCTCGAACGGAAATGAATCCGGCGGCGATTTTGGGGGTTCTTCCGACTCGGGCGGAGGGGGCTGGTTTGGTGGTGGAGGCGACTCGGGTGGCGGCGATTGGGGTGGTGGTGGCGGTGATTTTGGGGGCGGTGATTTCGGCGGGGGAGAATGACCAGCCTGGTTGTTCCCGGATGATATTCAAAAGGCACCCGGCGGGTTTATCCATCCGCCGGGTGTTTCTTTTTTGAAAGCAGCCCCATGTTAGCCCGGGAAGCTGCTGTCGCCGGCTTTCCTTCCGGAAACGCACAACTGTCGGGCGGCCCTGCGCCGGGTCTCGATCGCCTCGCCCAACTCGGCTGAAAGGGCGGGGGATTTTGCCAGCATGGCCGCGATTTCTTCCTGGGGGAAATAGATCACCACCAGGTCTGTCATCGCCGTGAGAACAAGTCCCGGTTCCTGGTTGGCCCCGACACCATGGTCGCCGAAGAATTCACCAGGCCCCAACACGGCGATTTGCACCGGCTGGTTTGCCTGATCGGGGGCGGTTAGCTGGGCCGAGCCCCTGGAGATGAGATTGAAACCTTGCTGCTTCACACCCGGGCCTTGCAGCACCTCGCCCGCGGCAAATTCGCGGACAACCGCACCGGCCATCGGTGGGGCGGAAGGCGCCACCGTCGCGCGGGCCATCTTGTACCTGGGAAAAGCCCCCACCAGGTCGTCCGGAGTGGGCTGTGGCGCCGAGGGATTCTCGCCCGGGCTGTATTCCATGGTGATGGGGAAAGGGATGGTGAGGCCGGCCCTGCGGGCGGCGTACCAGATCCTGGTGACCACCCTGTCACGGGTGGCTGCAAGATCCTCCTGGCGTGACACGGAAAAAATCATCCGGTAGATGACCGAGAAGTCCGCGTAGTTGACGGTGCGCACACCGGGGGCAGGGTCAGCCAGTACCCCGGGGGTGGTGCTTAGCACCTCCAGCAGAACCTCCTTCACCCTGTTTGGCGGGTGATCGTAGGAGAAGCCGATCTCGTAGGTCTCGGTGCGCAGGGGGGTTGGCCGAGACAGGTTGCTGAAGGCGTCCTTGTACAGGGACACATTCGGGACGATGCGGAGTTCCCGCGTGGGCGTCTCGATGTGGACGCTGCGCCAGTTGATCTCGATGACCTTGCCGGTGACACCATCGGCGGTGATCCAATCGCCAATGTTCAGAGGTCTCTCGAATAGCAGCATCAGGCCCGAGACGATATTGCCAAGGGGTTCCTGCAGCGCGAGACCCAGAACCACCGAGCCTATGCCCAGGGCGGTGAGTGCGCCCGTGATCTCCTGGTCCCAAACCTGGGAGTAGATGACCGCCGCGCCGAGGCCCACCAGCAACACCCTGGCCAGGTCACGGAACAGGGTGGGGACCCTCTCGCGCCAACTGCCCTTTTCCGCCGCGCCAAAGATCACATCGTTCAGGAATGTGAGGACCGCGATAAGCAGGCAGACCCAGAAGGCGCTTTCCACCAACCGGACCCAAGTCTCCTCGCGTGGCAATTCCATCACCTGCCGGACAAATATCGCCAGAGCCAGGCTGGGAAGGACCAGATTGCGCAGCGACCGCAGAGTGGGGGTGATGGAGATACGGCGCCTGTGGCAGGCGTTGATCAATTCGTTGAGAACCAGGAGCAAAAGGGGGAAGCCCACGGCCAGGGCGATGGCCGCGATGAGTGTGGGGCTTTCCAGGCCGAGGAATTCATGCATCGGGAGGATATCCCTTCTGGGCGCGGGGGCGAACAATCAAGGTTGAGGGATGTCGCAGGTTCAGGTGGTTTCCAACTGCCAGAATTCCACCGTGCCCTTGCCCTGGATTTCCAGGTTCCGGGCCGGCCCGAACTGGTGCAGATCGACCAGTCGGTCGTGGACCGGCCGGGTCACAAGGATGACATTCTCCTGGCCGGTTGCCAGCCTGGAGGCGATGGTGACCGTGTCGCCCCACAGGTCGTAGAGGAATTTCTGGCGCCCGACAACGCCGCCGACGACGGGGCCGGAATTGATGCCGATGGCCAGCTTGAGGCGGGCCCCGTTCTCGCGGTTGAAATTCTCGGTGATGCGGACCATCTCGCGGGCGAATTGGACCACCCGCGCGGAATGATCGGGCCTGCTGATGGACAGGCCGCAAACACCGAGGTAAGAGGCCCCCACGGTGCGCACCTTTTCCACCCCGGTCTTCTCGGCGGCTTCATCGCAGGTGGCGACCAGATCGGACAGCAGGGAAAGCGACTTTTTGCCCCCCAGGCTTCCGTCCAGTTCCTCGAGGCCGTGGAATTCGGCGAAGATGACGCTCACATCGGCGAACTGCTTGGTTGCCTTGGTGTCGCCCTCCATCCTTTGGGCGACTGCGCTTGCCGGCAGGATGTTCAGCAGGAGTTCCAGGTGCTCGCGGCCTTTCTCCTCCAGTTCAGCCTTCTTGCGCTTGAGGTTTTCCGCCATGTGGTTGAAGGTCTTGGCGAGTTCGCCGAACTCGTCCTTGGATTTGACATTCACATGCACCTCCATGTCGCCGGTGCCGACGCGACGGGCGCCCTCTGTGAGTTTGCGGAGGGGCTTCACCATGAAATAGGACGCCACCAGGGCCAGGAGGGAGGTGAGCAGTGCAAGGCCCACCCCGGTGACGAGCACCTTGCGGCCGAAGGCACGCACCGGCCTGAAGGCCTCCGCCGTGTCGATCTCGGCAATGACCCCCCAGCGCAGGGAGTTGAGATCCAGATGCCCGTAGGAACTGAGGACCTCCTCCCCGCGGTAGTCGGTGGTGATGTCGATTCCCTCCTCGCCCTTCATCGCCTTTTCCGCGGAGGAACTTTTCACCGGGAGGGCGTTGATGACATTTCCCTGCCGTTCGATCTGTTCGATTACCGCCCTGGAGACACCCTTTTTCCGCAAGTCTTCCAGAAAACCCTTCGGGTCGGTGTACATGAACCGGCTGCGGGTGCGCATGGTCATGTCGGGGCCGACGAGATAGCATTCGCCGGTGTCGCCCAATCCCTCGGCCTTCCAGTTGAAGTTGCAGGTGGTGATCCGGTTGAAATTGTCGATGGGGAACTGCAGGGCGAGGATGCCGACCATGCGGTTGCCGTCGAAGATGGGGCTGGCGACGAAACCCATCGGGGCGCCGAGGTTGGGCCGGTAGTTTTCGGTGTCCACCGCCTTGAAGTCATCGATATCGCGGGTCTTGCGCAGGGCCCGAATGGCGGATGCGAGGTTGGTCCTTGAGTAGGGGCCGGTTTCGAGATTGGTGGCAAAATCGGTGGATTTCTGAAAGGAGTAGATCACTTCCAGCGAGTCAGAATCGATAAGCATCACATCCTCGAAGCCGAACAGCGTGGCGGCACGCGAGAACAGCTTGTGGAACTTCTGATGGGCGGCACCGTAAGTCGATTTGTCGCCTGGCGCCGATTCGAGAGCCTGCTTCTTCAGATAGGGGGCTGGGTTTGCGGCGATGTAATGGTACTGAAGGTAGGTTTCGACCGGGTCGGTTGGCAAATACTGAGCCAGTTGGGGAGTGCCGTCGACCACCTTGGCCAGGCCCGGAAGAAAGGTTTTCGAGTAGAAATCCGACAGCGCTTGTTGCTGGTTGGCATCCACTTTCGCTGAGGTCTTGAGTTCGCGGTACGCCGCCCGGAGTTCCACCATACCGGCAAGGCAGGCCTGGCTGTCGGAGAATAGGATCACCTGATCGCGTATGGCCTCGAGCATGCCCTTGAGGGCCTGGGTTTTGGCGACCCGGACGCCCTGCAACTGGTTCTAGGCGGCATCTTTCAAGGCTTGGCTGGCAGATTGGTAGCCTATCCAACCGATGGTGAGGATGGAGCCGAGGCTGACAGCCAAAAGCAGCAAGACTAGTTTGGACTGGATGCTCAATCGGTTCAGGCCAAGCATGCGGGGGATTCCACTGTGCATGGGAATTAGGCTATATCTTTGTTTTTAGCGCAAAAAGCTCGAAGTTGGCACGGTTGGCGCCACTTTTTAGGTCTTTCAGAAAAAAGGCAGGTTGGGCAGTATTTGTCCTTCACGCTGGCAAACCCTAAAGCGCTAGTTGAATCCGAGGCGCCCAGGTGGATCGATACTTCCTGTAATCCGGGGATAAGCCATGGCTGTTTTCGCGTGGATCGCCTTTTTCCTGCCCGGGTTTTACCAAAATTCAGTTGCGGCGGCTGAACGACCGGTTCATCCGGTTGAAATCCGTGTGATTGACGCGGTGACCGGGAGAGGGATACCCGGGGCGGAGCTGGAGACCACCAACAACCAGGTTTTTGTCACCGACAACGCGGGGCGCGTGGCGATTGCAGAGCCCGATTTGATGGGCCGGGAGATTTTTTTCAGCATCCGCTGCCATGGCTACGAAATTCCGCCCCACAGTTTCGGCTTCCGGGGGGCCAAGGTGACCCCGCAAGCCGGGAAGGTGGCTACCATCCGACTGAAACGGATGCAGCCCGCGGAACGGCTCTGCCGGCTCACCGGGGAGGGGCGGTTTCGGGACAGCCTGTTGCTGGGTTACCCGGTGCCGGATTTCGCGCGGGAAAACCAGGGCATGGTGGCCGGCCAGGATTCGGTGCAGGCGATCGAATACAAGGGAAAGATCCGGTGGTTTTGGGGCGACACGCTCAAGTTGTCGCACCATCTGGGGTTATTTCAGACAGCCGGGGCCACCACGGCGGTTCCCGGCAAGGACTTCGACCCATCCGAAGGCATTCCCTTCCGCTACTTCACCGACCGTGACGGCTTCACCCGGGCGATGATGCCCTACAACAAGGTGCCGGGGCGCCTTGTCTGGGTATTTTCTCTCTGCGTTGTGCCTGATGCAAAAGGCAATGAGCGGTTGCTTGCCCACCACACCGTGCGGCAAGATCTGATGAAGGAGTTCGAGCACGGTGTGGCCGTCTACAACGATGCCAAGGACATCTTCGAGGCGGTCACCGAATTGCCCCTGTCTGAAACCTGGCGGATTCCGGCGGGCCATCCTGTTCCTTGGGAGGAAGGGGGCAAGCAATGGCTGTTGATGGGAAGCCCAACCCCCTGCGTTCGTGTTCCGGCCACTTACGAGGCTGTGATCGATCCCAAGCAGTATGAGGCATTCACCTGCGCGGAGGGTGTGAAGGATGGCAAGCCCACCGGGCCACAGTTGGATGCCGAGGGCCGGCCGGTCTGGCGGTGGAGCAAGGACCTGCCGCCCATCGATTCCTCCACCGAGGCCCGCTGGGTGAAGGAAGGCAAAATCCGGCCCACAGATGCCAGGCTGTGCCCTGTGGATGTGGCCGGCGTGGAGAAGGGACGGGTGATGCTGCATAGCGGCACTGTGCGCTGGAACAGCCACCGCCAGCGATGGGTCCTGGTCTCAAGCCAAACCTGGGGGACTCCATCGTTTTTGGGGGAGGTGTGGTACGCGGAGGCGAAATCGCCGCTCGGGCCCTGGACCAAGGCCGCCCGGGTGGTCACCCATGAAAAACAGACCTTCTACAATGTGTGCCACCACCCTTTCCTGGACCGGGACAACGGCCGCTTGATCCACTTCGAGGGAACATACGGCAACGAGTTTTCGGGCAACCCGTGGAAGACCCCGCGGTACAACTACAACCAGGTGTTGTACCGGTTGGACCTGGACAGCGAGGCACTTCGGAAGGCCCGGGTCGAATGACCGGCGTTCAAAAAAGCCGGGTGATCGGCTCGCCGGCCGCCAATGTGTAAGGCCGGTTGGCCTGGTCGCGCATTTCGCTGGCGGGATCGATGCCGAAACGCCAGAAGATGGTGGCTGCCAGGTCGCCCGGGGTGGCGGGGAAGGTGGCCGGGTAGGCACCGATCCTGTCGCTGGACCCGTGGACGGCGCCACCCTGAACACCGCCACCCACCAGCAGGACGCTGGAGCATTCGGGCCAGTGGTCTCGCCCGGCGGTGGCGTTGATCTTGGGGGTGCGGCCGAATTCGCCCGTCACCACGACCAGCGTGGAGTCGAGCAGGCCGCGCGCGTCGAGGTCCTCGATCAGGGCGGATAGGCCCCGGTCCAGCGGAGGCAGCAGATATTTGCGGTGCTGGTTGGCGCAGTTGGAGTGCGCGTCCCAGTTCTGGCCCTGCTGCTTATAGTCATAGACATTGATGAAGGGCACGCCCGCCTCGACCAGCCTCCTGGCCAGCAGGAAGTTCTGCCCGCGCATTTCGCGGGCATAGCCCATCTCTCCCCCGCCGCCGTTGACCTCGCCCGTGGGGGAGGCGATCTCGCTGAAACCGTAGCGTTCCCGCACCTTGGCGGATTCGCGGGTGATATCCAGCGCTTCGCGCAAGGATTTCGAGTCCAGCAGTCCCAGGGCCCTGTCATACAGTGAATCAAGCGGTTGGTCCTTACGGGCAGGCTGCAGGGAACCCAGTAGTTCCCGGCGGGCGCGGCTGGTGGTGCCGGAGGTGCCGGCATTTGGTTGGAGGACATCGACCCGGTATTGGCGCCCGGCGGGATCGACATCGATACGGAGCGGATCGAACTGACTGCCCAGAAAGCCCCCGCCCTGGCATGGGGTGGGGACCACATTCTGGAAGACATAGGGCAGGGAGGCGAGAGGCACTTCCGCATCCCTGCGCGGGTTGAACGCGGCGACCACGCTGCCGTGGGAAGGGTAGTGCTGGGGCAGGGGGGCGAACAGTTCGCGGTCGGGACCGTCCAAGGCCCGGCCGGTTAGCATGTGGATGGAGCCCGAATCGTGCAGGTGGCCGCCGTGGTGCATGCCGCGGATGAGGGCTGCCTTGTGCATCCACCGGGAAAGCCTGGGCAGGTGCTCGCAAATCTGGATGCCGGTGGCGCTGGTGGCCACGGGTTTGAACTCGCCCCGCACCTCGGCGGGTGCCGATGGTTTCATGTCGAAGGTGTCGATGTGGCTGGGGCCGCCGTAGAGGAACACGAAGATGCAAGAGCGGATCGGCTTGGGTTGGTTGACCGGCTGGCCGTCGGCCCGGGCGCGCCATAACCCCCCGAGATTGAGCCCCAGGTAGGAACCGGCACCCCAGCGGAGGAGGCCTCGGCGGGCT
>JAFMJU010000466.1 GCA_017853285.1 Gemmataceae bacterium | reverse complement strand
GAATTTTCCCGGCGGGCCGCCGCCATGTACCTGGGCATGATTTTCCGCGACGGCTTCTACCATGCCGATCCGCACCCTGGCAATTACATCCTGCTGCCCGGCAATGTTGTCGGAGTGATCGACTTCGGCATGGTGGGCCGCATCAGCGAGGGCTTCCGCGACTCGCTGGAACAGATGCTGATGGCCGTGGCAGGCCGCGACGCCGAGGAACTGGGTGATGTTCTCCTCGACCTGTGCGAATCGTCCGAGGAGATCCACGAATCCAAATTCCGAGCCGATGTGGCCGACTTCTTCGCCGATTATGCCTACCAGTCCGTCAAGGATATCCAGTTGGCCCAGGCCCTCGAGCGCCTCACCGATGTGATCCGCCGCCACAAGCTTTTGCTCCCGGCCGAGGTTTCCCTGTTGCTGAAGACGCTGATCATGCTCGACGGGTCCGCCAACGAGCTCAGCCCCGCCTTCAATTTGATGGAGATCATGGAGCCCTTCCAGCGGCGGATGCTCCGGGCCCGGTTGAATCCCCGTCGCTGGCTGGGCAAGTGGCGCCGGGGCCTGCATGAGATGGAGCGGATGCTCGGCCGCGCCCCGCGCGACCTCGAGAGCCTCTTCCGACGCCTACGGGCCGGTCGCCTCGAGATCCGCATGGATCACCGCCACCTCCAGGCGGCGGTGAATCGCCTGGTCGCCGGTATCTTGACCGGTTGCCTCTTCCTGGGCTCGTCCCTGTTGTGGAGCCGACAGATTCCACCAGTTCTTTTCGGCGCATCCCTGCCGGGCGTCTTGGGCTGCGCCGCCTCGGTCATCCTGGGCTTGCTGATCCTGCGCGCCATCCGAGCCGACACCAACCGCTCAGGCGGCGACTGATCAAAAGGTGCCTCCCTAACCGCCTTGCCCGTCGGAAGTGGCCCGTTCAAACAATCGCGTGCTGAAATACCGCTCGGCCCGGTCGCAGAGCATAGTCACCACCACGGCGTCCTTGCCAAGTTCCATCGCCTGACGCAGGGCAGCCGCCACATTCGCCCCGGAAGACGATCCCACCAGCAGCCCGAACCTGCGGTTCAACCGCCGCGTCATCTCGATCGCCTCGGGGCTGGATACCTTGCAAACCTCATCGATCTTCAGGCCGCGCAACAGCGGAGGCACAAACCCCCCGGCTATCCCCTCGATCCAGTGACAGCAAGCCTCCTCGCCGGCCAGCAGGGCCGATTCCGCCGGCTCCATGGCGACCACCCGGAGATCTGGATATTTGGCCTGTAATGCCCGTGAGCACCCGGCCAGGGTTCCACCCGTGCCATAGCCAGACACCAAGGCATCGATCTTCCCCGGCAACTGCCGCAGGATCTCTTGCCCGGTCTCATGCTCATGGTCCCAGGCGTTCAGCGGGTTCTCGAACTGGCAGGGCAGGAAATAGCGACCATCCCCGGCGGCCATCCGCCGGGTGATCTCGATCCCTTCCTGGTATCCCTTGCCTGAGAACAAAATCAACTTGGCCCCGAAATGCTCGATGATCGTCCGCCGCTCCCCACTCGCCCGATCGGACATGACAATGGCCACGGGATACCCCCGGGCCGCCCCGATCATGGCGAAGGCGATCCCCGTGTTGCCGCTGGTGCACTCCAGCAGGATGGAGTCGGGCTTCAGCAAGCCCCTCGATTCCGCGTCCAGCACAATGGTACGAGCCAGCCGATCCTTGATGCTGCCACTCGGGTTGAGGAACTCGCACTTCACCCACACGGTGCGGCGCTCCTGCTCAAAATGCAGCGGGATCAACGGCGTGTTGCCGATCAGCCGCAGCAAGGCATCCCCGGGGCGGGCAGGTCCTCCGTTCGTTTCCGCCATACCGTTCTCCTGTGTTTTTGTGCCGGTATTGCCAAAAGGCCGCCACCTCATGGCCGGTGGACCTTACCCAATGGGCTTTCTACCTCCCCCGGTGCGCCCCCATACTTGGCCGTGCCGATCCGTTGCGACAGGTAGATGCCCGAATGACCGGCAAACAGGTACGCCGTGAAGCAAGCGGTGGCGAAGTAAGCCAGTTGGGCTCCCGCCCCAGCCCCGAACAGCTCCACCGCCATGACCGTGCAGGCCAGCGGCGTGTTGGCTGTGGCGGCAAACACCGCCACAAATCCCAGCCCGGCCATGAGGTCCACCGGCGCGTGCAGCGGCCCTGCCAGCGTGTTCCCCAGCGTGGCGCCAATGAAAAACAGCGGCGTCACCTCGCCACCCTTGAATCCGCTCGAGACAGTCAGCGCGGTAAAAAATATTTTTAGCAACCAGCTCCACGGCCGGGCACCGCCCTCGCCAAACGCAGAAACGATGCTCACCCCACCCGGATGCCCCTGAGTCACTCCCAAACCCAGATAGTCTTGCCCAAACACCAAAGCCAGCCCGATCACCCCGCAACCACCGGCCACGGCGCGCACCCAGGTTGCCTGAATATGATTCCTGAAAAAAGCCTGTACGGTGTGGCACATCCACGAGAACAGCCGGCCGGCCAAACCGAACGCCACTCCAGCAGCGGCCACCTTGCCCAACAGCAACCAGTCCAAATGCCTTCCAAGCAGGGCCAGCGATTCCAAATGGTAATGCGTGTGCCCCACGCCCCACCAACCGCAACCCCAGTCGGCGAACAGGGCCGCCATCAGGCAGGGGGTCAGCGCCTTGTACTGGATCCGGCCCAGGGCCAGTACTTCCATCGCGAAAACCGCCGCCGTGAAGGGCGTGCCAAACACCCCGCTGAAACCTGCCGCCACACCCGCCATCAGCAACACCGCACGGTCCGGCGTCTCTCCCATGCGGTACCAGCCCGCCAACGCGCTCGCGATGCCGCCACCCATCTGCACCGCCGTTCCCTCACGGCCGGCAGAGCCGCCACCCAGGTGGGTCAACAGGGTTCCCGTGTACACCAGCGGAGCCATGCGCGGCGGAATCCCTGTCCCCGGCTCATGGATCGCGTCAATCACCAGGTTGCTGCCACCCTCCGCCTCGCGTCCCAGCACATGGTAGATCCATGCCGCCAAGGCGCCGAAAACGGGTAGGCAAAACAAAAGCCAGGGGTGGGCAAGCCGCAAAGCAGTGGCCCAATCCAGGGACCACAAGAAACCGGCACATGCCGAACCCACAGCAACACCAAGTGGGAACACCAAAAGCCCCCATTTGGCCAGATGCATGGTTAAACGCACCAGATCCACCCGAAGGTGGCCCAAACCATCCAGCCACCCGCCATCGGAAGACTCGCCTGCCACGGTTTCCACCCTGCTCCCATACCGCAATTCACCGGACACCAGCATATCCGG
>JAFMJU010000465.1 GCA_017853285.1 Gemmataceae bacterium | reverse complement strand
TGGCCCGGGCCCAATCGGTCTAATGCCAAGGCCTGATTCCCTGGCACAACGCCCTCCATGGCGAAAAGTGATTTCATTCTGCTTCATGGCTTAGTTTTCTTTTGTAAGCCCTCAACCATTCTCCCTGATCTCCGCCTATCTTTTATTCCGTGGGCATTGTCCCGCCTCTGGCCGTAAACCTGCCGAGGAGAAAGTCATTCTCCTTGTGGTCAGGTCCCCGAAGGTAAATAATGAAAGCCCTGCCCCACTGAGGCTCCAGCATGCCTTTTCTTGCCGTTTTGCTTTGGGCCCTACCCGCGTCCGAGGTTGCCCCAGACTTCTCTCGAGATATTCAGCCCATTTTTCAAAAGCGCTGCGCCGAATGCCACACGGCCAAGGCTCGGGGCGGCTTGCGACTGGATCAACCCAAAAACCTGTTCGGCGGGAGCGAATCTGGCCCGGTGGTGGTCGCCGGCAAACCGGCGGACAGCCTTCTGATCCGAAAGGTCACCAGCAAGGATCCCGGCGAACGCATGCCCCCCCAGGGGGAGTCGCTCAGCCCCGGGGAAGTGGATCTGTTGAGGGCTTGGGTCGCCGCCGGCGCCAAAATTCCGGCCACGGAAGAAAAGGAAAACTGGTGGGCCTTCCAACCCCTGGCCAAACCTTCCATTCCCGCCGGACAGCAGCCGATCGATTTTCTAATCCGCCAGAGGTTAAAAGCCAAGGGTTGGGACCTTTCCGCTCCAGCCGCCAAAACCGCGCTGCTGCGCCGGGTGACCTACGATATCACCGGCCTGCCACCCTCGGTGGATGAGATCCGTCGTTTTCTGGAAGACAACTCTTCCGAAGCCTACGAGCGCGTGGTCGATAGGTTGCTCGCCAGTTCCGCGTACGGCGAACGATGGGCCAGGCTATGGCTTGACCTGGTCCACTACGCCGACACCCACGGGTACGACAAGGACAAGCTCCGCCCGAACGCGTGGCCCTACCGTGACCACCTGATCCGGGCCCTCAACAGTGACATGCCCTTCGACCGGTTCGCGCGCGAACAAATCGCCGGAGACATCCTTTACCCGGGCGACCCGGGGGCGATCGAGGCGCTGGGCATGCTCGCAGCCGGCCCGTGGGATTTCATCGGCCATGCCGAGGTGCCGGAAACAAAGATCGATGGCAAGGTCGCCCGGCATCTCGATCGCGACGACATGGTGGGCACCGTGCTGACCACGTTCCTGGGCCTCACCGTGCAGTGCGCCCAATGCCACAACCACAAGTTCGACCCTATAAGCCAGGAGGAGTACTACAGGCTGCAGGCTGTCTTCGCGGCCATCGATCGTGCCGACCGGCCCTACTTCCAGGATCCGGCCATCGCCCAAAAGGATGCCGACCTGCGCCAACAGATTGAGGCGGTCCAATCAGATCTGAAAACCATCGACGGCCGCAGGAACCAGGGAGTGGATGCGGAAATCAGGGAGGCGCGCAACCGGTTGCAATCCCTCCAGAAATCCGGCCGTTCCCCGGCGCCTGAATACGGCTGGCATAGCCCCATTGAAAACAAGGCGACTGCCCAACACTGGGTCCAGGTGGACCTCGGTTTATCCCTAAAATTCTCAAATGTAGTGCTCGAGCCATGCTGGGACGACTTCGCCGGCATCGGGGCGGGCTTCGGCTTTCCGGTCCGCTGGAAACTGGAGGGGAGCGACAGCCCGGAATTCAAAAACCCGTTTTTGCTGTTTGAACAAAAAAACGATTTCCCCAATCCCGGAATTCTTCCGGTCACCCTGCCGGCAAACGCCCAGGCCCGGTTAGTCCGCCTGACAATCACACGCCTGGCCCCCAGGCAAAACGATTTCATCGCCGCCGTCGCGGAAATGCGAATCGAGGACGCCAGCGGCCGTAATCTTGCACTGGGCAAGCCGGTCACCGCCAGCGGCAGCATCGAGGGGCCGCCCCGCTGGCGGGCCAGCAACCTGACGGACGGCATCCACCACGCGGGCAAGCCAGCCTCCCCCGAATCTTTGGCGCGCCTTCAATCCCGCCTGGAGTCCCTCGAACTTCAGGTCCTGACCGAAGCCGACCGCAAGGCGCGCCAGTCTGCCCAGGCCAAACTCGACCAATTAGTGGCCGAGAGGGCCCGGTTGCCCAAGCCATCCATGGTTTACTGCGGCACGGTATACCAGGGGGGTGGGGCCTTCACGGGCACGGGCGGCAAACCGCGCCCCATTAGCGTGCTCAGGCGCGGCAATGTCACCCAACCGGGTAACCCGGTGACGCCTGGCGCGCTATCGCTGCTGAACCATGCGCCGGCCCGTTTCAACCTGGACCCGGCGGCCCCTGAGGGCGAACGCCGGGCGGCGTTGGCCAACTGGATAGCCCACCCCGATAACCCGCTGTTCTGGCGGGTGATGGCCAACCGGGTCTGGCGGTGGCACATGGGCCGCGGCCTGGTGGAAACGCCCAGCGACTTCGGCAAGCAGGGACTACCCTGCACCCATCCGGAATTGCTCGATCACCTCGCGCTGTTTTTGCGCGAAAACCGGGGCTCCCTCAAGGCACTGCATCGCCATATCGTCACCAGCGCCACTTACCGGCAATCGTCCGACACCATTGCCGAGCGCGCGCAAACCGATGCCGACAACAGCTTGTTTTGGCGCGCCAACCGCCAAAAGCTCGACAGCGAACAACTGCGCGACACCATGCTCCTGCTGGCTGGAAAGCTCGACCGCGCCATGTACGGCCCTGGCTTCATGGACTTTGTCATCGAGAAACCCGAACACTCACCCCACTACCAATATCACCTCCACGATCCGGAAGATCCCAAAAGCCACCGCCGCACGGTGTATCGCTTTGTGGTCCGTAGCCAGCAGCAACCATTCCTCACCTGCCTAGACTGCGCCGATGCGTCCATGCTGGTGGACCGGCGCAACGAAAGCATCACCCCCCAGCAAGCTTTGGCGCTGTTGAACAACCGTTTCGCCCTGGTGATGGCGAAACATTTTGGCGGTCGCATCGACAGTTTGACCGGTTCTCCGAAGGAGAAGGTCCGGTTTGTGGTCCTCGAATCCCTTGGTCGCCAGGCCACCGATGAGGAAATCCCGCTCCTAACCGAACTGCTGGCCCGGGAAGGGCCGGCCGCCTTGGCCCGCCTGCTTTTCAACCTGAACGAATTCACCTATCTCGACTGAGGCCACCATGCTCGACCGCAGACATTGGCTTTGGCACGCGGGCGGGGGACTGGGCGGCATCGCCTTGGCCTCGCTGTTGCAGCGCGATTGCCGGGCCGCGGATCTTGCCCCCCGCAAGCCGGGCCCGATGATCCGGCCGAAGG
>JAFMJU010000464.1 GCA_017853285.1 Gemmataceae bacterium | reverse complement strand
GGAACCGCTTGAGGGCGTCGGCCTCCTCCATCATGACCGCCATTTCTGCGGGGCTGACCTGATCGCGGGGCCTGAGGTCGCGAAGGCGGCGCACCTCGTTTTCCCGCTCGGCGGCCTGCTGCACCAACTGCTCGATCATCTCGCGGTCATACGCCTGGATCATCCAGTAAAGCAGGGGATCGTTGGGGTCACGCAGGTTGCCCTTTTCATCGTATTCCCCTTGATAGGTCGTCACATAGAACCGTCGGTCGGTCGGATCGCGTCGTTCATAGGCGAGGTCACCGGGCTGAATGATGGTTTGAACCACCCGCCACAGATGGGATTCGAGCACAGTGGCCCCGCTGTTGTTGTCCGGGTGGGGAAACCGATTGATTAGCGACCTGACATAGCTGCACATGTAGTGCTTGGCGTTTGGCATCGGCTCGCGCCAGGTGAGCGGGGCAATTGTGCCCCGGGGCAACCTCTCGAGCCCGAGCAACTGCGCCATCTTCTGCAATGCGGCTTCGGATCGGTAGGCACCCGGATCCCGTTGCAGCACTTGCGAGGCGCTCTCCCCGATCGACAGCATGCGCTGAAAGTGCATCGGCGTGGGGCTGGTCTCGGTATCCGGCAACCGGAACCACCTCTTGCCGCCGTCGGTGTAGGTGATCTGCAACCAAAGGAAAGAAGGGGGCCCCGGTTCCGGTGAGTAGAAATGGTACGCGTTGTTCTGGTAGATGAACTGCAGGTACGGCCTGTAGACAAAAGTCCACGCCTGCGAAATGAGCCAGGGGGAATTCCCGCCCGGCGGCGGCACGCTGAGGACCGCCGAGAGAATTCCGCAAAAATGGAAGGTGATGGAACCCACCAGCACCGCCCTGCGGGCCATCTCCGGAATCACCAGCAGAAAACCGCCGACAAAGGCGCAGATCATGCCAACCCGGCAAATTCTTGCAAGGCTTTCCATCTGGGCCGGCCGGGTCCATGCAACTATCTCCCCGGTATTGTCATTGCTGACGACTTGGTCCTCGGGAACCTTGCCCAGCAAACCGCTTGCTGAAAACCAGAGGATTTGCGCCAACACCACGCAGACGAGGGCAGATGTGGCGGAATCAGGAAATTGGGGCCAACCGGCCGACCGGTGGCGTCGCAACTCCATCCGCAACGCGGCTCCGCCAAGGGTCGCAGCCACCAGCACCAGTGCCAACCGCGTCCAACCGCTCCAGCCCAGGCTGATTTCCGCGGTGCTTGGCGGTTCGGGAAAAGCGCCATTCATCACCCAGGACGCGATGGACAGTGCCAACCCGGCACCCAGGAGCACCAGGGTGGATGTCCGGGGAAGCAGGGTTAGGGCACCCTTGTCCGCCTCGGAATCCTCCCGTTTTTCACCACCCATCTCCACCTCCTTGGCCCCTCATCCGCCTGGACCACTCGCGAGACCAGGCGGATTGGCACCATGCCCAAACCACAATGGTGACATTCCGGCTAAAGTTAATCTTCCTTCCAATAATCCTCGGAAGAAACGAACTCCACCTCCGGATTGGCCCTGGGTTGAAAATCCTCGATATGGACCTGAACCTCACGCCGTCCCATGAATTCATTGATCTCCGGGCGGAATGCCACGCTCACAGCTCCGCCACCGGATTTCAGTTCCTCCAGTCGGTCGGCCATTCTGAACGCGACCGCGCGGACTTTTTTGCCACCTTGGCGCAGCACCAATTGCAAATGGCGCATATCTTTGCCGATGATGCGGGGTTCCCCCTCGATTTCAAGCCCGCTGGCCAGGAACAGTGGCTTGCGGTTGGTGTTGCCATAAGGTTCCAGCTTGTTCAAATCCCGCACCAGACCTTCTCCCAGGCCCTGGAGCGGGATCTCCGCATCCAATCTCAAGGTCGGCCGGGCCATACTGTCACCAAAAAATGCCTGACCCGCCAACTCCAGCCGGTCCCGGAGCGCCGGCAGATTGGCCGGGTCCAGCTTGAAACCGGCTGCTGCCCTATGACCACCATGGCTCCGCAGCAAATCGGCGACCCCTGCCAGCGATTCCGGCAGTGGGAACCCCCCAGCACCACGGGCCGACCCCAAGGCAAATCCCTCGCCTTCCTCCATTCCGGGCACTGATTCCGATTCCCCGATCGATTGCTCCCCGGGCGAATCGGCAAAGGGTGGAACCGCGGCGATGAACACTGGCCGGTGCCAGGCTTCCACCAGGCGGCTGGCAACGATCCCCACCACCCCAGGATGCCACCCCTTGCCCCACAACACCATCACCGGCCGGGATGCCAATCCCTGTTCTTCCACCTGGGCCATGGCGGCATCCAGGACCTGCCGCTCCACCAACTGCCGGCTGCGGTTGTACTTGTCCAACATCTGGGCGATGCTGCGGGCCGGTCCCGACTGACGTGTGGTGAACAGTTCCACAACCATCCGGGCGCAATCCATTCGGCCCGCCGCGTTCAGCCTGGGCGCCAGTTTGAATGCGATATCCTCCGAACGGAGCCTTCCATCCGGTTCCAGTTGGGCGACCTCCATCAATGCGAGCAGGCCCGGATTTCCAAGCGCGCCGGCATTTTTCAAACCGCAGCGGACAATGGCCCGGTTCTCATCCAGCAGGGGCATATGGTCCGCCACGGTACCCAGCGCCGCCAATCCAAGCGCCTCAAGCAAAATGCCCCGCCACGCGTCATCCACCTTCTCTCCGCCGCAAACCCGCATGGCCAGGGCCCAAGCCACCTTGAAGGCAACCCCAGCCCCGCACAGTTGCCCGAAAGGGTAGGTGGAACCGGGCAACCCGGGGTGGACCAAACCTTCAGCAGCAGGCAGTTCAGGGCCAGGCTGATGGTGGTCTGTCACAAGGAGGGAAATCCCCAATTCACGCGCCTTCAGGGCAGCAGCGACGGCGGTGATCCCGCAATCAATCGTGACTATCACCTTGGACCCAGCCTTGGCATGCTCCTCCACATCAGTCGGTTTCAAACCGTATCCATCCCGTGTGCGGTGTGGGATGTGGAAACGCACCCTGGCCCCCAAATGGCGCAGTGCCAGCATCAGGATGGAGGTTCCAGTGCAACCATCGGTGTCGTAATCACCATGGAGGACAATTTCTTCCTGTTTTTTCCAGGCCTGAACCAAACGGTCAACAATCGCATGCATACCGGGCAAGAGGCCCGGTGGATGGAGGTCGGATGGTTTCGGATCAAGAAAGCGTCGCACGTCCGCGGCCTCCCTCAACCCCCGGTTTGCCAACATAGCCAAGATGACCTCAGCCAATTCCCCGACGCCCTGGCCTCCGGTACCCTTCAAAGCTTCGATTCGGCGGTTATCGACCTGCAATA
>JAFMJU010000028.1 GCA_017853285.1 Gemmataceae bacterium | reverse complement strand
TGCGGCGTCGGTCTCGGAGATGCTGATCACTCGCACCTCCATCCCATCCACCCGTCGGGCACCCTCGCCCACCAGTTCGGCCATTTTCTGGGTGTTGCCGGAAAGCGAATCGTAAATCACCGCGATCTTGCCCATGTGAGTCTTTCTCCCAGAAAAGGCGTGCCAAAAAGCGAGGGCCGGCGCTTGGGAGGCCGGCCCGAAGGCTGGTGAGATTTTACCGAAAAATAAAGGTCAAGCGACGACCTTGTGTTTTTCGGACGCCGCGTGTTCCGGGTGGCTGTAACCGCGGTGATGCCTGAACCCCGCGGCGGGGAAAATGCCGCGGACGGTATCCTGCACCTCGTCCACCACGAAGAACTGGCCCGGGGCTACCCGTGCGATCAGCCGTTCCACCCTGGCGCGTTCCCGCCGCGGGATGATGGTGGTCACCACCTGGACCGGGCCGGTGGAACCCTCGGCCTGCACGCGTGTGGCGCCGAAGCCGTGTTCACGCAACATTTTCAGCAAGGGCTCGGCGTCACCCCGGGCGAAAATGCTGACGCCCAGGGTGCCGATGGCCAACTTGCCCTCGAGCGTGATGCCAAGGTAGTTGCCCAGAGTGAACCCGGCCGCGAAGGCGATGGTGCACCAGGGGTTGGAGAGGTTGCTCATCACATGGCCGATGGCGAACAGCCAGATGGAGATCTCAAAGAAACCGAGAACGGCCGCCAACATGCGCTTGCCGCGAGCAACAAAGATGATGCGTATGGTCGCCAGTGTGACCACCAGCATTTCCGCGATGAAAATAATCAGCGGGAGCAGGGTTTGCCAATGAAACAACCCGTCCGCCAGCTTGACCGAAACTTCCGCGACGCCTTCCTCGACCATGGAAACAGGGCTCCTCTCGCCACTTGGAGGGTGTGGCGTATAGGCAAGGACACCCGTCGGAGGCAACCCGTTTGGCCCTTTCGGTTTCTTAATCCTGGATTGGGTTTGGAAGGCTATTGGCGGCAATGGTTTGCGGTTTATTGGTGCCTTGCCGCACGAGGATCCAGCCGGTGCTGAAGGTGACCAACCCCAACCCGGCCCAGCCTGTGGCGTTGAGCCAGCGACCGGACCAGATTCCCTCGATAAGGGCCCCAAAGAGCACCTGCGACAGGCCGACCACCGAAACCACCGCAGCACGGCCCCCGGTGAAGGCCTTCGTCAGGCAGATTTGGCCTGCGGTGGCGGTGAGACCCACCCCCAGGAGGAGCCAAGGCGCATGCCCCTCCAGCGCGTTTCCTGCCTGGTATTCGACCGGAAGGAACAGCAGGGCAAGCGAACTGAAAACGCAGGCGACCCCCGAGAAATGAACCACCACGGAGCGGGTGTCGAGATGTTTCAATTGATTGAGGCCGATCATGGCGAAAGCGGTGGCCCACGCGGCAATGAAGCTGGTCAGGAGGGGCAACCAATCGAACGACCAGCCTTCCCCGGACCAGGGTTGTTTGACGAGGGCCACGCCGGTCACACCCAGCAGGGCCGATAGCCACACCTGCCATCCGGGCCTTTCACCGATCATGGGCCAAGAAATCAGTGCCAGCCACACAGGATAGGTGTTTGTGACCATCAGCACCTCGGCCAAGGGCAAATTGGTCAGCGCGTGAAAGGTGCAAACCAGGCTGATGGATCCGGCGATGCTGCGCTGCCAGAGGAACCAAGAATCGTGCAGGACCAGTTTTGCCTTGGCGGCCAGCGCCAGAATCAACGCGAAGAAAAAAGCCAGACCGCTGCGGGCCAGGGCGACCACCTGCCAGGAAACCTGATCCCCCAGCAAGGTGGTGAAAAAACCCATGAAGCTGAAGACCAGGCTTCCCGCCAGCATCCAGGCCGAGGCTGCAAGCGGTTTTTCCGGCATCAAGGGCATCGAGGCGTCCCAATAAACAGGCAAAACAACGGTTTAGGAAACGGCCACGGCAAAATCCAGCGGAAACGGCATGCCAGACCTAAAAATGGAGGAGAATTCTGCAAAAGGTTAAGATTTTGAGATAGTCCGAAGGGCTGAGGCCAGGGTTACACTGCGGAGTTTTGCCATGATGCGGCCCAAATGGTGCGAGTGTTTGGCGTTGGTTGCCGGGCTGGCCTTGTGCGCGGACTTTTCCCGGGCATGGGCAGAAGGTGGCGGGGCGGCTGTCAAACGCGAGTGCCTGCATACCTTCGAGCCGGTCACCGTGGATGGGAAGGCGGACGAACCCGTCTGGAAAAAGGCGACGCCGCTGGGGCACCTGGGGCAAGCCTGGCTGGGGGAAAGGGGAAACCCGCGGGAAAGTGTGACCTGCCGGATGGTGTGGGATGCGGAGAGTCTTTTTCTGCTGGCCGAGGTGGTGGACAAGGAACTGGTTGCCAGCCCCGACAGGGAACGCCCCTGGTTGGGGGACGCGGTGGAACTGTACCTCAAGCCAGCAGCAGACAAGCCCGGTTATTTCCAATGGATCTTCACACCGCAGGGGCAAACATACGCCCGGTTTTTCCCCAATTCCAAGGCCCGCCTGGAGGAGAAAGAAGAGGAAAAGAAAATCGGCATGCGGGGTTTCGCGGCCAGGTGTTGCGCAGTGGTGCAACAAGGATCTGGTTACACCCTTGAGGCCAAGATTCCTTGGCAGGATATGCTCCGCTGCGGTGGCCGACCGAATTCCGGGGAAGTGTGGCAATTGAACATCGCCCGGATGGACCGTGGCAGTGACGGGAAAGTGACTGCCTCCTGCATCGCAAACATCACCACGAAGAAGATCGAGGCGTTTTTGCACCAGACGGAGGATTACCCCTCCATCAAATTTGTCGGCCCGGATGTCGGCAGGTTGACAGGTATTGAGCGCAAGGCACTGGATACCTCGGCACTTGCGGGGTCGCCGGAGCCCCCCTCGCCTTATCGACCCAAACGCCTGTACCCGGGTTACAGCCCGCCGTTTCCCATCATGGCCAAACCGGTGCCCGGAGGGCCCGGGGCCAACGCCCAATTGCTGGTGATCCACCAGGATGCGCCCTATGGGCCCACGGTGATGTCAGTGATTCCGGACCAGCCGGATTCAACAGCGCCTGTTGAGGGGCGGAAAATCTGGGAAACCCCCAAGGGGGGAACCGCTTACGACCTTGCGTTCCATCCCCAGTTCCCCAAGCGCCCCTTTGTGTACCTCGGGTGGAATGGCCCCCTGGACGGTGGGAAGCGGAAGGGCAAGGCATCCCGCATCACGCGGCACACTGTCGCCCGGGTTATTCCGCTCGAATTGGAGCCAGGGCCCGGTCAGGTGGTGATCGAGTGGGAGTCGGATGGTCACAACGGAGCGGCCCTCTGCTTCGCCCCCGATGGCATGCTGTTGGTGACCACCGGGGATGGCACCGCCGATTCGGACAACGATGTGATGGGACAGCGCACGGATACCGTGCAGGCCAAAGTGCTTCGTTTGGATGTGGATGGGGCAGCCGATGGCAAGGGTTACTCGGTTCCCCCGGACAATCCTTTTTATGCCGACAAACGCTTCGCTCCGGAGACCTATGCCTACGGATTGCGCAACCCATGGAGGATATGCTCAGACCCATCCACCGGTCAGATTTGGGTGGGCAACAATGGCCAGGACATGTACGAGCAGGCCTATCTGGTGAAGCCCGGGGCGAATTACGGCTGGAGCGTGAAGGAAGGCAGCGCGCCCTTCCATGAAAAGCGGGTGGCCGGTCCCACCCCCATCTCGCCCCCCACGGTGGAGCATCATCACGCGCAGTTTCGATCGCTGACGGGCGGGGTGGTGATCCCGGCAGGTGGGGCGACCTTGCCAGAGCTTGCCGGGGCCTATGTGTATGGCGATTATTCCACCGGCCGCATCTGGGCAGTGAGGCACGATGGCAGCAGGGTGGTGTGGAACCGCGAGTTGGTGGATACGCCCTTCCAGATCACCGCCTTCGGGTTCAACAGCCGGGGTGACCTGATCTTGTGCGACCACAATGGGAAGGGGGGGATTCACACCCTGGAGAAGCGACCCACAGAAAGCCCGACGAAGCCGTTTCCTTTGGAACTCAAGGACACCGGGTTGTTTTCGTCAGTTTCCGGTCACCGGGTGGCCGCCGGGGTGGTGCCTTACCAGGTGAATGCGCCGTTTTGGTCGGACGGATTATTGAAAGAGCGATTCATTGCCCTGCCCGCCGGCAAGGATGGGTTGCCGTCCAGTCCCGCGACCATGACGGGGAAGGGCGGTTGGAATTTTCCCGATGGGACGGTGATCCTCAAAAGTTTCGCCACGGTGCCGGATTCGGGAAATCCTGAGCGGAAGCGCTGGATTGAATCGCGTTTGATGGTTAAACAGCAGAATGAATGGGCCGGCTACAGCTACCGTTGGGACGATTCCGGTGAAACGGCCACCCTGGTGGGATCTGACGGCGCGGAGCGGGAAGTGATTCATACCGGGCCGGATGGAAAGGCCCGTCTTCAGAAATGGAGATTCCCCAGCCGGGCGGAATGCATGGTGTGCCACACGCGGGCCGCAAACTTCACCTTGGGGCTTTGCACCGTCCAGACGAATTTGATGGCGGATTACAGCGGCGGCAAGGCAGGTCAAATTCAGATTCTGGGCGCCTTGGGATTGGTCAGCCCGGAGGCCGACTATCGCCAGACGGCATTGGCTGAAGCCCGGGCCCAGGGGGTCGCGCAGGGATTGAAAGATCAGGCCTTGGCAGATTGGGAAAAAGCCCTGGGGCCGCAGGCTGGCCAGCGTTCCTTGTCGGACCAGGGCCGGTTATTGCCACCGGCGAATTACCCGGCCCTTGTGAGCCCGCGTGATACTTCGGCGGACCTGAACCTAAGGGCCCGCAGTTGGCTGCACAGCAACTGCTCCGCCTGCCATCAGGAGGCGGGTGGCGGCAACGCCCGGATCAATCTGGAATTCTCCACCCCGCTGGATCAGATGAGGCTGCTTGATGAGAAGCCGATTCATACCACCTTTGACTTGCCTGATGCCCGTCTGGTGGCGCCAGGGAGCCCCGAGCGTTCGGTGCTGCTGAAACGCATATCCACCCGCGGCACCGGGCAGATGCCACCCTTGTCCAGCCACCTTCCCGATGAGGAGGGAGTGCGGTTGATCAGCGACTGGATACGGTCCCTGGGAAAGAAGTAGTCAGCCAACCGCCAACCACCCGGTATGGCGGAGCACCTCTTCCAGAATGACCAGCCATAGCCCGATGCCGACGATGGCATTCATGGTGAAAAAAGCAGCGTTCATCCGCGTGAGGTCATCCTCACGCACCAGGGCATGCTCGATGGCCAGCAGGGCGGCCACTCCTCCCAGCGCCACCAGATAGGGGATTCCCAAAAGATCTCCTGCCAGCCAATGAATCGGGACCAGCCACGCCAGCATGATGGCGTGGCAAAGCCGGGCCAACCGCAGGGCGCCCCGGACCCCCAGTCGCGCCGGAACGCTGTGCAGGCCGGCCTTTTTGTCGAAATCGGCATCCTGCGTGGCGTAAAGGATATCGAAACCTGCCACCCAGAACATGACCGCCAAGCCCAGGAAGCAGGGGACCGGCAGTTCGCCCAGAGTGGCCCAGCCGCGGATCGCGATCCATGCCCCCAGCGGGGCCAGGCCCAAGGCCAGTCCAAGCCAGAAGTGGGCCAGTGAGGTGAACCTTTTGGCAAGGCTGTAGCCGCACAGGAATACCAGCAGGGGTATGGAGAAAATCAAAGGAACAGGGTTAGATTCCAGAAGAAAGACAGCCGAGCTGGCGACGAAAAGTGCGCAGGAAATCCAGAAGAACAAGGAGACCGCGCGCACAGACAGCAGCCCCGCCGGGATGTGCCTTCCCGCGGTGCGGGGATTTTGGGCATCGATGTCTCGGTCGGCCAGGCGGTTGAAGGCCATGGCGGCGCTGCGCGCCGTTACCATGCAGGCGAGGATTCCCCCCAGATTCACCCATGAAAAACCGTGCCGGCCCCAGGCGATGGTGGCGGCCGACAGGGCGAAGGGCAGCGCGAACAGGGTATGGCTGAAGCGGATCAACCCCAGGTATTTGGAGACGATGTCCCGGATGGGTGGCGGCATTCCTGTCCTTTCGAGCGAATCACGGGTGTTCGAGCATTAATATTTCTTTTACCACCCTTTTTGTCTGAATGACTTCGGGAGGTTCGCGGCGCGGGCTGAATTCGCTCCGGACGGGCCGCTTTTTGCTTGACATCAAACCCCGATATCCGTTGCACTAGATGATAGAGGGTCGGGGCGCGCTTGCTCACGCCGAGACCATGATTTTTCACGGGCCTGGAATCTTCCTCATGTTGACCTGCCAATGCGACCTGTGTGGCCGCCAGATGGAACGGGAAGAATCGCGTTACGAGATGCGGGTGGAGGTTCGGCTTGCCAACCGGGACCGCGGGTTGGTGGAGGATGATTTCACCCGTGACAACCTGGGCGCCGTGACCCGGTTGTTGCGTGGTTTGCCCCCGGATGAGCCGGCTCCCGTTGAACCTGCCGGCCACCACGCTGTTTTCGACCTGTGCCCCTCGTGCTGCCGCCGGTGGAGGCGGAATCCCCTCGGGGCCCGTCCCGCGGCCGACCCCCGAAGGGGCTGAGCCGTAAAGCCGACCTTTTGTTGGCTTTACGGTGCCCCGTCTAGCCCCATCGTCGCACCCGTGTAAATTCCTACAACAATAGGCAGAAGCCGGGCCCGCTGTGGCCTGGCGCGGGGGATGGATGTTCCCCGATATTTCGGGCGATTTATCAGCCCGGCCCTGCGCAGGATCGTTCATGGCCTTCCCGCCACCCGGAGCCCAGGACCCGAATCCGTCGAGCCTGCCGTCCGGGGGGCCGATTCCCGGCACCCTGCATTTGTTGCCCCTGCGCGAGCGTTTGGCGCTGGTCACCGAGACCATGCGGGAGCTCAGCCGGCAGACTGATCCGCAGAACATGGCCAAGGTGTACTTGCGTCACCTTCGGCAACTCCTGCCCAACGATGGGTTGGTGGCGGTGAGCCGGCGGGATCTACCCAGCCCGCATTACCGCGTGACGCGCTCCAGCCGGTGGAAGGAAGAGATCGACCCTTGGTTGCAGCGTGAAAAGCTGCCCGTGGTGACGGGCGGAATTTTGGGCGACCTGCTTTACGGCAACGAACCCCGCATCCTGGAAGAGTTGCGCGTGGAACCGGGTGATCCGGCGTATGAGCACCTGCAGGGTTTCCGGTCCCTGGCGGCGATCCCGATGTATGACCAGGGGCGGGCTTTGGTGCTGGTTGCCCTGCTCAGCAAATCCGCGAACGGGTTCGACCCGGAAAAGCTGCCGGACCTGGTTTTGACAGGCAATCTGTACGGCCGGGCCAGCCATAATCTGATTTTAGCGCGGCAGCTGGAACAATCTGTCCAGGAGCTGGATTTCGAGCTAAGGCGCATGGAGAAGGTGCAGGCCTCGATGTTGCCTGCCAAGGTGCCCGTGGTTCCCTCTCTCGTGCTGGAAAGGCACCACCAGACCGCCCGGCGCGCGGGAGGTGATTACCACGATTTCTTCACCCATCCAGACGGCACACTGGGCATTCTGGTGGCGGATGTCTCGGGGAGCGGCGCTTCTGCCACCTCATTGATGGCGATTGTGCATACCTTGGCTCATGTGTGTCCCCCGGAGGAACGGGCTCCCGGGGCTTTTCTCTCGTACCTGAACCGCCACCTGACCGACCGGTGCAACTCGGCGCTGGACACCTTCGTCACGGCGTTTTACGGGGTGTACCAACCGGTGACCCGCACCCTGAGGTTCGCCCTCGCGGGGCATCCCCCGCCCCGATTGCTGCTGCAGGGGCCTGATGGATGGCGGCGGCGCGTGCTGGACATGGCCGATGGATTGCCGCTCGGGTTGGATCGCCATGAGCGGTACAACGAATCCCAGGTGGCCTTGGGGCAGGGGGATTTGCTTGTTCTTTACACCGATGGTGTGACTGATTTGGAAAGCCCGGATGGCAAGCCATTCGGGCTTTCAGGTCTCGACCACGCCCTGGCCTTGGCAGATCCCGCAGGGGAGAAGGCGATGGACAAGGTGGTGCGTTCCTTGCGTCACCACGCGGGGGGCAGGGGACTGCGGGATGACCTCACCCTGGTTTTTGTCCGTGTGAAATGAACCGGATGGAAAATCCGCGGATCCTTCCGACAGTCCCCCTGCCAGGCCGGAGTTTCTCGCAAGGCGAGCCGGCTCCAGCCACGATCGAACTGCCCCCATGCGCCGGATTGGATTGGCAAACGGTCGCGTATTGGCACGGGTGGGATCTGTTGCTCCTTGGTTTTCCATGGGAGGCCCACGAAGTATGGGAGAGGATTTGGCGGGTGCGTACCGGATCCGCAAAATCCTGGTTACAGGGGCTGATCCGTTTGGCGGCGGCCAGTGTAAAAGCAAGATCCGGCAACGCGGCAGCGGTGAATCACCATGTCGCCGGGGCTTTTGACCACTGGAGGACAATCCCCCCACTGGAACTGCCGCACCAGGGCGAAATCCTGCCACTGCTGGAAGAGTGGATGAAACCGGGCACCAGTCCTCCCCCCCAGTCCGTCTGGGTGTTGGCCGCATCCGGCCTGAAATCTGGTGAACCGGGCCCGAATTTGCATCCGCCGGGGGATGGTGCCGTGCCTAGGGCATTGGTCAACGCATTGATGGTGGCTTTTCAGCGGGAAACTGCGCCCAGTACCGCTCCTTGAAGGGATTGATGGCTGGCCCGGTTTTGTTTTCATTCACCAAACCGGGCCGGACCGACCGCCACCAGGCGTCATGCTGATCGGCCATGGCTTTCACGAGGTCGGGTTGGCTGGCAGCCAGGTCTGTTTTTTCCCCCGGGTCCTTGGCCAGGTCAAACAGTTTCCAGGGTCCATCCTTGTCGCCCAGCGGTTGGATCAGTTTCCACCTGCCATCCTGGATCGCGGTGACCCGCCGGGCGTATGCATCGGCCTTTCCCGCCGGCCAGCGGCCCAGGTGACTGACGAGCATACGGGGTTCCCATGGTGCCTTTTTGTCCTGAATGAGGGGCTTTAGGCTGCGTCCCTCCATTTGCAAGGCAAGGGCTTTCGGAACTGGGACCTGGGTGTAATCCAACAGGGTTGGAGCAACATCCAGGTGGGCCGCGAGGGTGTCGATATCCCCGGGAGGGATCCGCCCGGGCAGGCTCCAGAAAGAGCAACCGCGGGTTCCGCCTCGCCAGACGGTGCCCTTGGCACCGCGCATGCCGTCGTTGAATACCGGCACACCCGCGGTGCCACCATTATCGGTTAGGAAAAGTACCAGGGTGTTTTCACGCAGATTTCGCGCATGCAAAAAAGCCATGAGTCGGCCGATGTTGTCATCGATATTGGCCACCATGCCGAAAAATTTCGCCTGCTCGGCGGTAACCTTCCCGGCGTAACGGGCCTCATCCTCGGGGCGAACCTGCAGGGGGGCATGTGGGGCATTGGTGGCGATCCAGCAAAAGAACGGCTTCTTGACATCCACCTCCGCCATCCAGTTCATGGCCCGGCGGAAGAATATGTCCGTGCAATAACCGGTTTCCTTCACGAAGGCGCCGTCACACCACAAGGCCGGATTGGTGTATTTGTTTCCCGGCGCGTCACCGCAACTGCCCGCGTAGGTTTGGCCGATCCCCCCGGCCCCATGGATGCAAACCTTGTCGAATCCCCTCTTGCCAGGGAGATAATCGTCTTCATCACCGAGGTGCCACTTGCCAAAGATGCCGGTGGTGTAGCCGCCCTCGCGCATCGCCTGTGGCAAGGTGGAGGCGGAAAGCGCCAGGCGCTCGCGCTCGAGAATGGTGTGGGTCACGCCGCTTTTGAACTCATGCCTGCCGGTGAGCAGGGCCGCCCGGGTTGGCGAGCAGGTCGGGGAAACGAGGAAATTAGTGAATCGCGCGCTTTGCGCGTGTAGGCTGTCCAGGTGCGGGGTTTTCAGCAGCGGGTTGCCATGGGCCCCGATATCACCGTACCCCTGGTCATCGGTGATCACGACCACCACATTGGGTCGTTTGTCGCCAGGGGACAACTCCTGATGAACGGTTTGGCCGGCCAGGAAAAGCATCGCAAGTAATGTCGCGTGGGTCATGGGTTGTCTTCTTCCGATTCGCTCAGGGGAAGGATGCAGGCGACCGCGTAGGCCTGTCGCTCGAACGGGTTGTCGTAATAAGGGTTGCCACCGCGAAGCCAAACCCACAAGGAAGCCAGACCGTAGGCGGGCAGGAACAACGGCCCCCAAACCAGGTACTGCCGCACATGAATCCGCTCATGGTCGCGGGCCACCCTGTGGGTGGCTTCGCTCCAAGACAGGACCGTTTGCCCGAAGGTGACACCCATGGCGCCGCCGAAGCAGGATTTAAGAAGCAGTCTGATGGGCCGGCCTTCAATCTCGAACACACCACGCACCAGGCGACAGCGGGCCCCCAGTGGAAACAACAGTAGCCAGGCGGTCAATCCGAGGACGGTATTGGGAAGGGTCCAAACCGATCCGAGTAGAAACAGGGGGGATTGTAAGAGGGATGCCATGCCAGAGGGGAGCCCACAGGGATGCCCCAGATTACCATGGTTTTTCGGGGCGGTCACCCGTGTGATGGGCTTGGCGGGTCACTTGACCCATTCGGGAACCCGGGACTTGTCGGGCATCTGATAGAGGTGATTGCCTCCCCGCACCTCGGGTTGCTCACCCGGGGAGGCGCCAGGCGGGGTCTTGCGCCAAAGCATTCCGGTCTGGCCGAGGCGGCGCCCCTCCTGGAACAGTTCCCGCATCTGCTTTTTGTCGAATTCGGAGGATTTCATGGTGATGGGGTAGTTTTCAGGCACGGCCCCCAGATGGAAATGGATGCCTTGGAACGCGCTGACAGCGTAGATCTCCGCCAGTTCGTCGCGAACTTGCCCCGATAGCAGGGCGGCAACCGTGCTGCTGCCCAGCGACATGAGGTCTTTTCCCACTGGGCCGGGGTCTGCGTACAACTTGCCTGCAACAAGAATGTAGATGTCGGAACCCGCCAGGCTCTCCCGCGCACCACCCGGATTCAGCGCGAACGGTCGCAGGAAGACTCCTGCCGTCACGCCCCCGTCCACATGCTTTTCCTCGTAGACCTTGCCACCCACTTCGATGGGTATCGAGACAGGGGGGAACATGCCCGGGATGGCGGCGGAGGCTTGCAGGATGTCGCGGAAAAGTTTCTTGGAACTGCCGTCGGTCCGGTGCTTCAGGGCGATGTTGCCCATGTCCCAGATCACTTGTCGGCGCGTCTCCAGATTGGTGGTGCCGACATAGAGGCGGCGGCCAAGGGTGTGTTGGCCCGCAACCCGGTCGAGGTATTCGTCCGTCACCATCGCGTCGATCATCTCGCGCAGCGGCTTTGTGTCAGCCACATAACCTTGGGTCAGGCCGACCACGATGTTCTTTTTCTTGAAGATGTCGCGGTTGGAAACCGAGGTGAAAATCATTTCGCCGATCGAATCCATGTCCGGACCGGGGAAGGTGATGGCGGCGACCAGCGCTCCGGTGCTCACCCCGGTGATCACATCGAATTCGGGCCTGCCACCCGTTTCGCCCCAACCCTTCAGGACACCCGATTGGAAGGCCCCGTAACTGCCGCCTCCGGAGAGTACCAGCATGCTCCGCTTGGGCCCCTTGGCGCAGGCGATTTTTTTTGCCCGCAGTTCCTCCGCCTCGTCCATCATCGCGGCCAGATCCAAACCCGCCTTGTTGCTGGATTGGGAAAGTGCGCCCAGGTCCACCAGTGATTTTGAATCCAGGCCGGCGCCGGTGGGGGATTTGGGGGAAGCGGGTTTCAGGGACAATTTTTCAGTGAGGCTGCACCCTAGCGTGAAAACGCTCAACGCCGTCGCCACAAGGAGGGCGAGGCGTTGGAGCGTCGGGTTTCTTTTCGGGTTGCCGCTCAAGGTGCTGGTCCAGTGTGGAGTTCGTGGCCCCACGCCATTTCAATCGGGAGGTAGCATCCCCTTCCCTCATGCCAATCCTGTTCAAGCAGTCTGATTAGCCGCGGGGCTGGACCATTTTTCGGCGAATCGTCAGGGTTGGCCAACCCGGCAAAAACGGAAAAGCCCGGCTGGTTTAGGCAACCCGCCGGGCTTTCCAAAAATGCTTGTGGGTAGCCGGTTTATTCGCCGACACCCTCCGGGGCGGGATCCTTGCCCTCGTTCCAGGGACCGGCGAGTTTCATGTAATCATTGGGGACAACGACACTGCCCCTGTCGCCGCCGGCCCAGCCCTGGATCTGGTTGGGTTTGCCCCGTTCCTTGCTGCGTTTTTCCAGCTTGGCAGCCCAGGAGCTGTCCGCCTCGACCGGCTTGCGTAGTTCGGGATCCCAGAACATGACCTTTCCGGTCCGGTAGCTTTGAACGCCCAGGGCCACCGTGGTGAAGGCCGCGGCGCCCAGTTCGGGGGTGCTCCAGGTGTTGCGGTCGCCTTTCTTGACGCAGTCGAGGAAATTGCTCCAAAGCGCCTTGGTGTCGTCGTTCTTGTCCACGAAGCCGGTCTTAGACTCGACCAGGTCGCCGGGGATGGATTGTTCCAGGCGCGCGGGGATGCCGGCGCGCTTGTCGGGATCGTCGCGAATCACCTGATAGCCGTTCTTGACAAACTTGATGGTGCCCAGACGGCCGCGGATGACTTCCTCGATGGGGTAGGAACTGATCATCGTTGCGCTGATGCTCAACTGGCAGCCCTCGTTGTAGTCGGCGACGATGGTGGCCACATCGGGCACATCGCGGCCATCGTATTCCAGGTAGAGACCGCCCGCGCCCACCACCCGGCCGGGGTAACGGATGCCCATGGCCTCCAGCATGTGGGTGGTCTGGTGGACGAACAGGTCGGTGAACATGCCGCCGCCGAAGGGCCAGTAGCAGCGCCATTGGGCGAATGTGGCGCGGTCGAACGGAACATCGGGGCCAAGGGGCACGCCCGGGAAAATGTTGAAATCCTTGCCCAGGAACATGTTCCAGTCGATGGTCTTGGGATTCATCTGGCGGTAGAGCCGGTAATAGCGCCACTGGCCCTCGAGGGAGTTGCGGTAGTAGCTTGTCTGCCCCTGGGCGACATGGCCGATCAGTCCCGACCGGATCGCCTGGTTGGCCATCCGCCAAACCGGGTCGGCCATGGACTGGACGCCCACGGTCATGACGCGGTTCTTTTTCTGCATGGTGTCCACCACCGCGTGCGCCTCGTTGATGGTGCGCACCATCGGCTTCTCGCAGTAGACATGCTTGCCGGCGTCGGCCGCGTCGATGCTGATCTTGGCGTGCCAGTGGTCCGGGGTGGCGATGCAGACCACATCCACCTCGGGCAGTTCCAGGATCCGCCGATAATCCTTGGTGACATGCCGTTTATCGTCCGGATTCAAGCCCACAACCTTCGCGGAGGGATACAGGCCCTGGTTGTAGACCTTCTCCTCCTTCATCCCGCCGTTCATGCGGGTGTATTTGCCGGCGTGGCCGTCCCACACATCGCAGACCGCCACCGGGGCCACATCCTTGCGTGAGGCGGCAAGATCCTTCACCACGCTCAGGTGAGCCTGGCATCGGCCTCCCACGCCGATGAAGGCAACGCCCATTCGTTCGTTGGCGCCTAGGACCTTGCTGTAGCTGGCAGCCGGAAGTGCCATAGCCGTGGCGGCTGTGGAGGTGGCTAGGAACTGGCGGCGTTGGGGCTTAGGCTTTGCCATGGCGGCGCTCCTTGAAATATCAACCTGGGGGAGGGAACTGTTGATTCAAGTCTCTGGTTGCCGGCCGGACAGGGGCCGGCAGCCTTGGCCCCGCGGGTCGAGGAACCCGGCGGGGTGTTGATCATCGGCTGATCCAGATTGGCGAGATCACTTGGGGGCAAGCATGGCGGACATGCGTTTGCCTTCCATGCTGGCACCGCGCTCGACCTTGGCCACATCGGCGAGTCTTTCCAGCACCATGTCGAGGACCTTTTTGCCCTCTTGCAGGTGCTGCATCTCGCGACCGCGGAACTGGACCAAAATGAGGACTTTGTCCTTGTTTTCAAGAAACTTGCGCGCGGCGTTGACCTTGACCTCGACATCGTGGTCGCCGGTCTTCGGGCGTACGCGGACTTCCTTCAGTTTCTGCTGGTGGACCTTGGAGCGGTTCGCCTTGCGCGACTGCTCGTACCGGAACTTGCCGTAATCCAGGATTTTGCACACTGGCGGGCGCTCATTGGGGGCGACCTCAACCAGATCCAGGCCGGCCTCGCGGGCCATGTCCATGGCCTGGGAAGTGGGAACCACGCCGATGGGTTCGCCTTCCGCGCCGATCAGGCGAATGGGGCTGATGCGAATCTGCTCGTTGACTCGGTGTCCGCGGTCCTGCGGTGCAGGCGCGCTGCGATCAAATGGTGGACGAATGATACCCCCCTCCTTCAAGTGAAATTGGAAATGTCCAGGCGCATCAGATCAGGCGAACCAATGGCCCATGATTGCCGATCACCAACCGCATGAACGCCAAAAGACCAAGCCACAGAACAGGCCTGATCACAAGTCCATGGTACTTTAAGGTTTGGATCAAGAAAAGAGGAAGCGAAGGCCGGTTGGGGGATTTGAGGAGAGGTTTGGAATGATCCGCAGGCTGGATGCACTATCCTGCAATACGCTCTGGCCCCAAGGCGTTTTCCTAACCTTTTTCACCCGAATTTGTAAAGAA
>JAFMJU010000463.1 GCA_017853285.1 Gemmataceae bacterium | reverse complement strand
TGAGCGAATCGCTGCGCAACGACGGCCGGATTTGGGTGCCCGTGAAAAAGGGCGACAAGCGACGCCCCGATGAGATCCCCGACAGCGAGCGCGACTATTACCTCGAGCGCAAGTACCCCAGCTTCGGTAACCTGGCCCCGCGCGACATCTCCAGCCGCGCCGCCAAGGAGGCCTGCGACGACGGCCGCGGTGTGGGCGAGAGCGGTCTGGCCGTGTATCTCGATTTCCGCGACGCCATCAACCGGTTGGGAAGCGATACCATCGCCAAGCGTTACGGCAACCTGTTCGACATGTACGCCCACATCACGGCGGAGGACCCCTACAAGTCACCCATGCGCATTTATCCCGCGGTGCACTACTGCATGGGTGGATTGTGGGTGGACTACCACCTGATGACCAACATTCCCGGGCTGTTCGCGCTGGGCGAGGCGAACTTCTCCGACCACGGTGCCAACCGGTTGGGTGCCAGCGCCCTGATGCAGGGATTGGCTGACGGTTACTTCGTGGCGCCTTACACCATCACCAACTACCTGGCCAGCAACAAGCTGCAACCCGTGAAGACCGACCACGACGCCTTCAAGGAGGCCGAGGCCACCTCGCGGGAACGGATCGACAAGATCCTGCGCGTGAAGGGACGCAAGAGCCCCAACCAGTTCCACCGCGAGTTGGGCAAGATCATCTGGGACAAGTGCGGTATGGCACGCTCCAAGCAGGGCCTGGAGGAGGCGCTGAGGCGCCTGCCGGAACTGCGCCAGGAATTCTGGGAAAATGTCAGCGTTCCCGGGTCGGGCGACTCATTCAACACCGCGCTGGACCACGCCACCCGCGTGGCCGATTTCCTGGAATTCGGCGAGCTGATGTGCCACGACGCACTGCAACGCGACGAGAGCTGCGGCGCCCACTTCCGCGTTGAGCACCAGTACGACGACGGCGAGGCCAAACGCAACGATGACCAGTACGCCTATGTCTCCGCCTGGGGCCACCAGGGCGAGGGCAAGGCGCCGGTCCTGAACGCCGAGCCGCTGGTTTACGAAAATGTCCACCTGGCCGTGAGGAGCTACAAGTAAGCCATGAACTTCACACTGCATGTCTGGCGGCAAAAAGACCGCAACGCCCCCGGCAAGATGGAGGCGATCCCCGCGCGGAACATCCTCCCTGACATGTCCTTCCTGGAGATGCTGGACATCGTCAACGATGACCTGATGGCCCAGGGGAAGGATCCGATCGCGTTCGACCACGACTGCCGCGAGGGCATCTGCGGGTCTTGCAGCCTGGTGATCAACGGCAGGCCGCATGGCCCCACCCGCGGCACCACTTGCCAGACCTACATGCGCCACTTCAGGGATGGCGACGCCATCTACATCGAACCATGGCGTGCACGCGCCTTCCCGGTTGTATGCGACCTGGTTACCGACCGTAGCTCCTTCGACCGCATCATCCAGTCGGGCGGCTATGTTTCGGTGAACACGGGTGGCGCTGTTGACGGCAACACCCTGCCGATCGGCAAGGACACCGCCGAGCTTGCGATGGACACCTCGGCCTGCATCGGCTGCGGCGCCTGCGTGGCCGCCTGCAAAAATGCCTCGGCCATGCTGTTCGTGGCCGCGAAGGTATCGCACCTGGGCCTGCTGCCACAGGGCCAGCCGGAGCGCTCCAGCCGCGCCCTGGCGATGGTGAACACCATGGACAAGGAAGGTTTCGGCAACTGCACCAACCAATACGAGTGCGAAGCCGTTTGCCCCAAGGAAATCTCGGCGGACTGGATCGCCCGCCTCAACCGCGACTACATCGCCGCGGCCGGCTCCCCCGGGGAGTGACCGTGTCGGAAAATGAACTGTCGGTGCGGGTGGACCTGGCCGAACGCTCCTACCCGATTCGGATCGGGCGGGGTTCGTCCGGGTTCGCTTCGTTTCTGGCTTCGTTGGTGAAGGGGCGGCTTGCCCTGCTGGCCCACGATTCCCGGCTGGGGGTCCAGGCCCAAAATCTGTCCGAGCAGTTGATCCACGCCGGTTGGCGCGTGGGCACCTACGCCATTCCCTCGGGCGAGGCATCCAAAAGCGCCCAGCAGTTGCAATCCCTTTGGACCGCCCTCGCCAACCTGCCGGCCGACCGTTCCACCGCCGTTATCGCCTTGGGTGGCGGCGTGGTGGGCGACCTTGCGGGCTTCGCCGCCGCCAGCTTCAATCGCGGGCTGCCACTGGTGATGATCCCCACCACCCTGCTGTCAATGGTGGACAGTTCTGTGGGGGGCAAGACCGGCATCAATCTGCCTGAAGGTAAGAACCTCGTGGGCGCTTTCCACCAACCCAGCGGCGTGTGGATTGATCTGGACCATCTGGCCACTCTTCCCCCCCGCGAGGCCTCCAGCGGGTTGGCCGAGGTGGTGAAATATGGTGTGATTCTCGATCCCTCGCTGCTCGACACGCTGGAGCACCACGCTGATTACCTGCGTTCCAACCTGGCGGCGTGCCCTGCCACGGCGGGGCTGGTCGCCCGTTCCTGCGAGCTGAAGGCCGCCGTGGTGCGGGATGATGAGCGCGAGACCACCGGCCTCAGGGCCGTCCTGAATTACGGTCACACCTTTGCCCATGGGTTTGAGACAGTTCTGGGATACGGGGCATGGCTGCACGGCGAGGCCGTTTCGGCCGGCATGGTCTGCGCGGCCGAACTGGCACACCGGATCGGTTACATGCGGGAAGATTTCCGCCAGCGGCAAACCGCCCTGCTGGACCGCCTCGGCCTTCCCGTCCGGGTCCCAAAAGGCCCGGTGGAGCCCCTGCTGGCGGTGATGCGTCGCGACAAGAAAAATCTGGGAGGGGCGATGCGTTTCGTGCTGCCCCAAAAGCCTGGAAAGGTGGAACTGGTTGGCACGGTGCCGGAGGCGGAGGCAGCCGGGGTGCTGGCTGATTTGATGACCTAACCGCGCAATCCCTCCGCCGCCTGTTCCGGGGCGACCGTGTTGATCAGCATCCCGGTACCCCACTCAAAGCCAGCGATGCCATTCAGGCGCGGTAGAACCCGCAGCATCCAGTGACCTTGAGGGGCCAGCCTGTGGAATCGCGGCGCCCCCTGCATCACCAGGTTGTGGGGAAACAGCCCCAGTCTTTTTTCCAAACCGGATAGAACCTCCCACAGCAATCGGCCCAATCCACGCAGCAACTCCCCCGGCATCAATTCCCAGTGGGGCTGATGGTCAATCGGGCAAATCCACACCTCATGCGGAAACCCGGAGGCGAAAGGGCAAAACGCGATGAGGCCATCCTTTTCAGCCACCAGGCGGATTTTTTGTTCCCGCTCCCAACGGACCTGCTCGCACACAG
>JAFMJU010000462.1 GCA_017853285.1 Gemmataceae bacterium | reverse complement strand
GGGTTGGCGGGGGTTGGCTTGGGGGGGCTGGGGGTTTCCAGCCTGGATAGTGAAAGGCCGATCGCCGCGGAATTGGGGCCAACAGTCGGGGGATTGGCGGCATTCCTCGGCCACCTTTTTCCAGTCTATCTCGGGTTTCGGGGGGGGAAAGGCGTGGCCACCGGGGCTGGCGTGGCATTGGGCCTATTGCCGGTATGGTGCCTGGAGTCTTTGGGGATTTGGGCTGTGTTCACAGTCTCCACCCGCATGATCTCCGCCGGGTCACTCGTTTCTGCCGGTTGGCTGGCGGCCCGCAGTGGAGCCTGCCTGGCCGGTGACCCCTGGCATCCTGCCGCCTGGTTTGGCTTGGCCGGAGGGATCTTCGTGGTGTTGAAACACCGGGCCAACTGGTCCCGGATTATGGCCGGTACGGAAAACCGGCTAAAAGATGGCTGGATTTTCCAATGCGTGCCTTCAGCGGCCCATCTCCTGGCACTTGGAGCGTGGTTGGCTCTTCTGGTCTTTGTCACCTTTGTCGCGGGCTTGGGTTTGTTCGAGGCGTTCAACGGGGTGGCGAGGTTGGAGAGCGTACAACGCCCGTATTGGTTGCCCATACCCCCCGCGATGGATTGGGAGTCCCCTGGGAAGGCGGCTGGATTACCCGTGCCGCTTTGGCAGGAACAAGGGGGGATTCTGGCGGGTATGGCTGTTTCGGTTTTGTTCGGACCCTACTTCAAGGCCCAGGTTGGGTTTGCGTTCATCGTTTTGGGAACAGCCTTGGCCTGGTGGGGCAGGAACAGGTTGGAGCGCGCGCGGGTGGGCTTGGCGGCGGTTGCCCTGCTTATGGCATTGTCAGGATCCTCGGTTGAAAATTGTGTCGAAAACCTCCGTGCCCAACGACATGACGCCACCGAGGCGTACCTGATTTCTGTGCGAAATGCGCCGGTGGTGGATTCGCAACAAAAACGAGAAGAACTGCGGCAAGTGAGGGCGCGCTTTGGCGCTTGGCACGGTTTGAGCGTGGGCCTGAATCTTGGGGTTTTGGTTTTGGTGGCTGGCTTGGTGGTGATGGCGGTGCCGGGCGTTCGAGTGCGCCCAAGCGAGGAGTTGGCCGACTAACGCAATCATTTGCCCGAAGCTTTTTCCGCCAAGGCGATCAGGAAGGGCAATAGCGTGAAATTAGTCAGCAATGCCCCGGCCATCCCTACCCCAATCCCGTACCCCCCTGGCAATTGCAACAAAACCAACATGCCGGAAATCCAGGCGGTGAACAGCAGCGCGTACATGATCAACAGGACTAAAAATTTTCCGGTTCGAGACGGGATAAGAACACCCAAGGTGCCCCTTTCCATCACCCGACCATCCTCATCCACATACCGACCGGGATCATTCACATAGCTTTCCTTGGCGCTTCCGGCTGGTTTTTCATGTTTGAAAACCACCTGAAAGTCTTTGCTTTCGGCGTCCCTGGGAACACGCACTTCCTTCATGACGGTGGGGATGGGCCGGCTGGCGTCCTCGACATTGCGGTATCTGGGGACTGAGGGGTTGCCTCCCGGGATCAACGCGTAAGTTTCGAGGCGATCATCCAGGGTCAGGACCTGCAATCGGCTGAAAGCTTCGGTTTGGGCCGATTTGGGGGCCTGCTGGAGAGGTCTGGTGTCCCCTGGGGAGGCCAAAGTCCAAAAGCTCCACAAAAGCAACGGGAGCGTTACCAAACCGGCGGCGGCTGGTGCCCGCCAAAACAATCCTTCCGGGGCCTGGTCAAACAATCGGGTTTGGAGTACCGACCCGACAAAAAAGATGGCAATAGCCAAAGCTATAAGGACAAAGAGCAAAAAACCGAGCAACCCAAGCATGGAATAACTCCCTTTTCCGGGCGGATGCCTATGAGACTTGGGATAGCAAGGAGGATCACAACCTCCCCAGGCGGCCATACCCCGGAGGAACCCGGTCTTGTGGCCAACGGAAAGTCTAGCTATAGCCCCGGGGTGGTGGAAGCCGACCGCGCCTCGAAGCGCGAACGGATCGGTGGATTGGGAGTCACAGGCATGTTCAGTTCCTGGTGCTGGTTGGGGGCTTGTGTTTTGGGCCAACCCCTCCCGTTGCTTCCCCAGGGAAGCCAAACTTCTCCCGGGGCGAGCAAGCCCGTGCCCGCCGTTTCGGCGGGAGGTTCTGCCGACTCCACAGGCGGGCCCAACACGCAAGCCTCACCCGGGCGCAAGGTTCGTCCCCTGGACCGGCCAGATTTACCTTCGGGGGAGTGGCAGGCCCCGCTCAAACTGACTTCAGCCTTGGAGAATGTGTACCGAGGGACGGTGAGCGAGGAGTGCTTCACACCGCAAACCCAATACGCGCGCAGTTACAGGCTGGAGAGCCGGCTGCTCGTCCTGGAGCCAAGACAGGATGGGTGGGACCTGGCCTTCTTGACCACCCTGCGGGAAAAGGACACGGCCAACCGAGGCAACGGTGCCCTGAATCGGGATAGCTCCATTGCCGCTTCGCGTCTTGCCAAGGGTGGAGTGGATGGTTTGGGCCATTTGGACGCTGATTTATTGGCGAAAAACCAAGGCACGGGTCTGGGGGGCGTGATTCATGAAACCGGTATGGTTGTGGAATTGCCTCCTGGCAAAATGCGCCCCGGTGAGCCCTGGGAGACCCGAAACGGGGACGAACCGGTGACACGCTGGGAGGTGAAGGGCAGGGAAGTGCTCCAGGGAACCGCCTGCGTGGTGGTTGGCGGGGAACAAAAAACGGATACCTGGGACAAACCCAGGGCTGATCGCGGGGCCTGGAGGCGGGTGGACAAAATATGGGTGAACCAGCGGACCGGCCTTGCCACCAAGGTTGAGCGAACCATCGAAAAACGGGAGCCAGCCCGCCAGGATGTGGCGGAACGCACCGTGGTCCGTTACGAGCTGGACAGCAGCGTCCAATATCCCAAACCGCTCTATGAGGATCGCCTGAAGGATGTGGAGCAAACCCTGAAACTGTCCCAGTCATCGGAGCCCCTGCTGGGTCAGGGGGTACGGCAAGCCCAGGCTATGGGGCAGTTGTTGAAGCGGGCTGAAAAGGTGTTTGAGCTGTATCCTCCAACCCCCTATCGTTCCGCATTTGCCTTGGAAAAGAAACGGGTCGAAGCCGCCATGCGGGGCGAGATTCCGGCTCCTGAACCCGGGCGTATCCTGGATGGGATTGCCGGAGAGAAACCGCTTCGGGCAACAGGTGCCACTGTCGGGTCTGCCGCGCCTGATTTCACCGTCCCCCGTTTGGGTGGCCAGGGGAGTCTGGCCCTGCGCAATTGCAGGGGAAGCAATGTTTTGGTTGTCTTTTACAATCCCT
>JAFMJU010000461.1 GCA_017853285.1 Gemmataceae bacterium | reverse complement strand
TCACGACAGCATCCCACAAACCAGGGACCGAGCACAACTTGACCAAACCCTTCTGCCGTGCCGGAATACGGTTTCAGTATGATAAACCCCGCTATCGTCTGGGAGTTATCCTGAACAAATCAGGCGATTGGGCTGGATGGAAAACCTAGAGTCTTTGTTGGTGGGCAAGCGCCATGCTTCCGTGGGCGGTTTTGTGGGACATGGACGGAACCCTGGTCGATACGGCGGAGTTGCATTTCTCGGCCTGGAGAGAGTGTTGCGCTCGTCAGGGCCGGGATTTTACGGAGGCCGATTTTCAGGCCACCTTCGGGCGCAGAAACCCGGAAATCCTTCGATTTCTTTTGGGTGATCACCTCACCGACCAGGAGGTCGCCAGCCTGGGTGAGGCCAAAGAACAGCTTTACCGGGCTGAAGCGCGAAAAACCGGTATCGAGTTGCTTCCAGGAGCCAGGAACTTGTTGACCTCTGCAAGGGAACATGGGGCATTCCAAGCGATAGGATCCAGCGCGCCTCGGGCAAACCTCGACCTCATTCTGGAATTAACCGATATAGGCCAATATCTCGGCACCACCGTTGGAATGGAAGATACCTCGCGTGGCAAGCCAGACCCAGAGGTTTTCCTGATCGGGGCCCAAAGGCTCGGCGTGAATCCATCTCGCTGTGTGGTGATGGAAGACGCGGTTGCCGGAATACAGGCGGCTTCCGCTGGTGGCATGCGATCTGTGGCAATTCGCCATGTCGGCCACCACCCTGTGGAGGCCCTTCAAATGGCGGGAGCCACACTCGTGGTTGAATGCCTCTCGGAATTGAACGGCCCCATTTTGGCAGGTTTGCTCAACCTATGACCAAGGTTTCCGTTTCCAGGAAGTGGATCGCGGCTTCTGGTAGAATTTGAGCATCGGCAATCTGCAATTCTCTTGGCCGCTTGGGCAATTCATGGTGTCCCCCGGGAGCACGGGCAATGGGTTGGCCTACCCCGCGTGAATACGCCGTAGCCCTTCACCGGGCGAAAAAAAACCTGCTTGTTGCAGCCCTAAAAGACTGCAAATTAGCCGCCACCCCGCAAGGATTGCCCAAACCCCTGACCGGCGGATTTGGCGCTGTCTTTGAGGCCACAACCCCTGATGGCAAACGCTGGGCCCTGAAATTCTTCCACAAGAAGGCCTTGGGTACCCGTCGGCGTTACCGACTGCTGGCGGATTGGCAAAAATCCCATCCGATGCCCGGCTTGGTGAATTGCTTCTGGCACGAGAAGGGGTTGCTGGTCAAGGGGAAGGAATTCCCCATGGTTCAAATGCCCTGGATCGAGGGAATCCGATTGAGCGACTTCCTCGCCAAGCACCACAATTCGCCCGATGTCTGCAATGTGCTATTCGATTGTTGGCTGAAACTGGTGGAGGGTTTGCGCGAGGCCGGCATCGCCCATGGCGATTTGCAGCACAACAACATCCTCCTTGTGCCTGAAGGCCCCAGCCGTTTCCAAATGAGGCTGGTGGACCTGGACGGCGTTTGGCTTCCTACCCTGAAGGACATCCCTTCCAGCGAGATCGGTCACCGTGCCTACCAGCATCCCTTCCGGCGCAACGATCCGTACCACCCAGCGGTAGACCGGTTTCCCGCCCTGGTCATCGCCCTTTCTCTCGCGGCCTTGGCAGACCACGGAGGTGGCCTCTGGAAAAAATTCCATTTGGGCCGGAACCTGATTTTCCGGAGGAGCGATTTTGTCGCGCCCGGCAAATCACCCCTTTTCATGGCGCTCCGCGCGTCCGACTCCGATCGCGTGCGCCAGTTGCGCGAGGCCCTGGAGGTCGCCTGCAGCCAAAGCCCGGACCAGATACCCTGGGTTTCGGAGGTTTTGTCCGGCAAAAAGGAACTCCCAACCGGCGTCGCGGAGCAGGAACATAGTCCTGAAAATCAGGAACCGGCCAAGGCTCCCGGAAAAAGACCCCTCAAACAACAAATCCTTCGCTTGATTGATTCCCCGTGGGTGGGGGCCATGGCGGGGGGGATGTTGGCGATCACCTGGTTGCTACTTGGCTTGATCACCAGGGTCTCCGTTGAAACTCTCGTGACGGTCTCGGTGTTGATACTCTTGTTCTTCACTTCCCTCCCATTCGTGCTGCTGCGGATTTTCCGGGGCGGGGATATCCCCATGCAACCCTTTCCGGCCGCCATAAGCCCCATGGGCCGGTGGATTGTGGCGGGCAACGGTCAAGATCTGATCGTCTGGGACGCCAAACATGGCTTCAAGGCGAAGTGGGTAGCGCATGCAAACCAGGTGCTCGCCTCTGTATTCCACCCGGATGGACTGCTTGTTGCCACAGGCGGTGCGGACAACCTGGTCAAGGTGTGGCATGCGGGCACCAGCGAGTTGCTGGCGGAGCTTCCAGGGCATGGCTGGAGCGTGGTCTGCTGCGCCTGGAGTCCGGACGGCACCCGACTTGCTTCCGCCTCGGGGGACAAAACCGTCCGGGTCTGGGATCCGGAAAACGGGAAGGAAGTGATTTGCCTTGGACCTTGTTCGGAAAAAATGGCAACCGTCACTTTTTCACCGGATGGCCAATGGCTTGCGACGGGTGGGCACGACCGCTTGTGGCGTGTTTACCGAACAGATGATTGGCATCTCGCACGTTCCGCCCCCGCCCATCCAAGGTTGGTCTCGGCCATTGGCTTCTCGAGCGACAGCCTTCGCTTCGCCACGGGGGGGGATGACGGGCGCGTACAGATCTGGTCGGTATCCACCGGTAAGCGCTTGAAGAGTTTCCGCACACACGGCGGTCAGGTCACCGGGGCTATTTTCGGGTCGACAGATACGCGTGTTTTCACCACCGGGGCCGATGGATTCCTGCGGGCCTGGGACCCGGGAACCGGAAACCAGTTGCTTGAAATAAAAGTCTCCCCGCACCCGCTGACATGCCTGGAGATGGGCCCCCGGGGCGAGACTTGCCTGACCGCCAGCGCCGATGGCAAGGTCCATCGGGTTGACGTTTTGAAGGGAAAAATCCTGAAACGCTGGACCCCGCCCGGAGGAGCACCCAACCCAATCTCCGCCGAGGCATCCAAAACCCCCTCGCACTGATCCTTTCACGGGCTATGCATCTTTGGATAGGCTAAACTGAGAGTTATGGAAAAACGCACCGGGCAACCGGTTGATCCAGTTTTCCGCCTTGCTTCCGCGTGGTTTTTGCCATGAAACGCTGGCTGGTCCTCAGTGTGGTGTGTTGTTGGCGGGCATCGTCCTGATGCCTCGTTTGGGTCGACTTGGCAAGGATGAAAAACAGCAGGGGGATGGCACATCGGAGTCTGTCCGTCGCTCGGAACAC
>JAFMJU010000027.1 GCA_017853285.1 Gemmataceae bacterium | reverse complement strand
CCGGGAGCCCCTAACAAAGGGCCTGAATCCCCCCTTGAGAAAGATGCCAAGCCGCAGGATCCCAAAGATTCCAAATGATTCCCCCTCGATAAGCCACTAACCATAAAAAAGCCCCGCCGATTCAAGCGGGGCTTTTTCCTTGGTGGAGGCCCTTCAGAGGACTTGGATGAGGGGCATGGCCACAAGCATCCCCTTGATTTTGGCCTGGCCTAGCCGGGGGTCTTGCCATCCTTGCCGGCTGGGGGTGCCTTGGGTTCCAGTTTGCCCGGTTTGGGTGCGAGGGAGCCTTCCGGTTTTCCGGTTATTTGGCCGATTGCCATCTGGGCGCTTTGTTTGACGGGTTCGAGGGTCTTTTTGTTGTCGGCCAAGTCTCTCAGGTTTGGCAGTGCCTTGATGGCGTTTGGCCCCATCATCGCCAGGGCCCAGGCGGCCATCATCTGTACCTCGGGCTCTTTGTCGTTCAAGGCCCTGGTGAGTTCGGGAATGGTGAATTCGGCTAGTTTGCCCATCGTGCCCAGGGCCCGCGCCGCCAGGACGCGTACATCGGCTCGCTGGTCGTCCAAGTGCCTTGAAATGTTGGAGAGTAGCTTGCCATCGGGTTTATCCAGATTGATGAGCCCGACATTGGCCCAGATGGCGATCCCCTTGTCCGGGTTGGTCAACAGGCCGGTGAATGCGTTTTTGACGCTGGTTGCCAAGGCGGCATCGGCTGGGCGCCCGATGGTGGCCAGGCCGTAAACCGCCTCCTGTTTCACTTGGATGGCCGGGTCCTTCAGGGCGGTGATAAGCCCCTTGAGCGCGAGCGGGTCTGGACCTTTGGAATCATCGTATCCCAGGCTTGCAAGCAGCGAGACGGCCAACTTCCGGATCTCCCAGGTGTTGATGTCCTCCACCTCCTTGGCCAATGAAGGGATCGCGCTTTTGGCGTCGATGGGTTGGAAGCGTGCGAGGCTAATCATTGCCTGGTAGCGGATCACCGCCTGGGGTTCGTTTCCGATTCGCCGTACCAGGGCCTCCACCACCTTGGGGATGTCCCGGTCGGCCAAGTCCATCATCCCCAGTGCCATCACGGCGCGGATGCGCGGGGAGCCATCCTTGTCGTTGGTGCGCTCGATGATGGTGGGGATGGCCTGGCTGGCCAATGGGCCAAACATCACCACCGCGCGGATGGCGCGTTCCCTGACGCTTGGATCCGCGTTTTTCAGGTCTGTGATCCATTCGTTAAGGCCACGGCCGCCCACCGTGGAGATGTAGTTTTCCTTGCCGCTTTTGGCTGGAACCAAGTCCTTTTCATCGCCCTTGTCCTTGGATGCTCCCCCCCCTGGAGGGGGGAGTTGGCCCGGGATGGGTTGGGTCTGCGCGGTGGCCCAAGTGAGGCCGATTGACAGTAAGCCAAGGACCAATAAGGAAATATGTCGCATGAAGGGCGCCTCCCGAGTGCAGCCGGAATATTCCGGGTCGATGCTCGTCAGACGGTTTAATCCATGATGCAGTCTGATATCCAGCCTAACACGGGCTGACGACCCGGAACAATCAGAACCAAAATCCTTAAAAAATCACTGGCAGGAGGTCGTTCGGGCCCAATTTTTGATTGCCTGCCGGGTTCCATCATGGGATTCTGGTAGAGAGGCCCAGACTTTGGGAAAGCGCGCCGCTTTCCACGGTGCCAGGAAGGGTGTCCCCGCTTGCACCCGGATTCCAGTAACATGGCCCGCCAATCGGCTTTTGATCAGGCGCTTGGTCCACAGGGAAATAAGTGATGTCCTTTGCCTGCACGGTGTGGATGGGGTTTTGCCTTTCCATTTCGGCCCAGCCCGCGAAGCCCGAGCCGGCTGTGGTGGAAAAACCTGTCAGCTATTACCGGCAAATCCGCCCGCTGGTTCAGGTCCATTGCCAGGGGTGTCACCAGCCTGCCAAGGCCCAGGGGGCCTACATCATGACCGACCATGCCTCGCTGCTGAAGGCGGGTGACCGGGGCATGGCTGGGGTGGTTCCTGGCAAGCCCAAGGAAAGCCACCTGCTGGAAGTGATTCAGCCCAAGGATGGCAAACGCGCCGACATGCCCCGTGGGGCCGACCCATTGGCCGCCAAGGATGTCGCCCTGTTTGAAAAGTGGATCCGTGAGGGGGCGAAGGACGACACCCCCGCCAGCGCCCGGGATAATGTGAGCGCCGAGCAACCTCCGGTGTACGGATTGCCACCCGTCATCACCACCCTGGATGTTTCCCCGGACGGCAAGTTGCTGGCGGTCAATGGTTACCACGAGGTGTTGCTGTTTGAGACTGGTACTTGGCGCCTTGCCGGTAGATTGGTCGGATTGTCGCAAACGGTGCAGTCGCTGGCATTTTCGCCTGACGGGAAATGGCTGGGTGTTTCCGGGGGAAACCCTGGCAGGTTCGGTGAGATTCAGGTTTGGGATGTCGCCAAGCGTGCCTTGCGGGTGGCTAGCCCCTACACCGGTGACACGCTGTTCGGCCTGAGTTGGTCGCCGGACAGCCGGCTGATCGCCTTCGGCGGGTCCGACAATATCGTGCGGGCGGTGGACGCGTCCAACGGCAAGCAGGTCCTTCAGCAGGGGGCCCACAACGACTGGGTCTTGGGTACCTGCTTCAGTCGGGATGGAAAGTACCTGGTTTCAGCCAGCCGCGACCGGACGCTCAAGTTGACCGAGGTGTCCACCCAGCGCTTCATCGACAATGTCACCTCGATCACGCCCGGGGCCCTGAAAGGTGGTCTGCAGGTTGGGCTGGTGCGGCCTGGCAAGGAGAAAAAGATGGTCAAGGCGAGTTCCATCGCCGTGGCCAGCACCGAGGAGAAGGTGTTCGAGGAAATCCTGATCGGCGGCGCCGACGGGACCCCGAGGTTGTACAAGATGCACCGCGAAACCAAGCGCGTCATCGGCGATGACGCCAACAAGATACGCGATTATCCCGCCTTGGCCGGGCGCATCTACGCCATGGCCTTCGCTCCGGATGGCAAGACCTTCGCCGCCGGCAGCAGCCTGGATGGGAAGGGTGTTTTGAAGGTGATACAGACCGAGGATGCAAAACAATTGTCACAGGTGGAAGGGGAAGTTGGGGCGGTGTACGCACTGGCCTATTCCCCGGATGGAAAATCCCTTTTCGCGGGTGGTTTTGACGGCCAGGTTCGGGTGATTGACCCGGCGACCGGAAAGGTGACCAAACAGTTCACGGCCCTTCCAGGCGGAACCATGGCGGCCAGGGGGGACAACAAATGAACCGGATCAGACGCGGGATTCGATTGAACATGCAGGCGATTGTTTTGGGGGCAGGTATGCGGCGTTTTTTTCACGCGGGTTTGGTCGCGATGGCATTGGTCTCCAGTGGCCTGGCCCTGGAGCCCGCGCGGCCGGAGAAGGAGCGACTTCCCGAAGGGGCCAAGGTGGCCAAGCTTTCGGTGTTTCCGGAAAAGGTTGAGCTAGCCGGGCCATTTTCCTACCGTCAGGTGCTGGTGACCGCTGATCTCGTCGGGGGCGAAAGACTGGACGCCACCCGCATGTGCGGCATGGAAGCGCCGTCCTGGCTGCAACTTTCAACCACCGGCCAGATCCGGGCAAAATCCGACGGGTCTGGTGAGATCCTCGTGACCCTGGCGGACAAAACCGTCCGCATACCCGTTTCAGCCAAGGGGATGACGGCCAAGGCGCCGGTCAGGTTCATTCAGGAGGTGGGGCCGGTCCTTTCCAGGATGGGTTGCAACCAAGGAACTTGCCACGGCGCAGCCGATGGAAAGAACGGGTTCAAATTGTCCCTGCGCGGTTATGACCCACTCTTTGACCACCGGTCCCTGACCGACGATCTCGAGGGGCGCCGGTTCAACCGCAGCGCTCCTGATTCCAGCCTGATGCTTTTGAAAATGTCCGGCGGTGTCGCCCATGTGGGTGGTGTGCTCGCCCAACCTGGGGAACCCTACTACGAGATCCTGCGGAACTGGATCGCCGACGGTGTCCGCCTCGAACAGGGTGGGCCCCGGGTTGCCAAGGTGGAGGTGCATCCCTCCCGCACCACTGTGCCGCTTCCCGGGATGAAACAGCAGTTGGCCGTGTTGGCGACCTTCACGGATGGATCGGTGCGGGATGTGACATCCGAGGCTTTCCTTGAGTCCAGCAATACCGAGGTCGCCACCGTGGACAGGTCTGCGGTGGTCACCACGGTTCGTCGTGGCGAGGCCACCATGCTGGTGCGCTATGAGGGAAATTACACGGCCGCCGGACTGATTTGCATGGGGGACCGGAAGGGTTTCGCCTGGAAGGAAACCCCTGAATTCAACTCCATCGACACCCAGGTCTACCGAAAGCTAAGGGAGTTGAAAATCCAGCCTTCGGACATCTGCACCGACGAAGAATTCATCCGCAGGGCCACCATCGACCTGACGGGCCTGCTTCCCGCACCCGAGGAGATCCGGAAGTTCCTAGCCGACACCAGGCCAACCCAGGTGAAGCGGGGGGAACTGGTGGATCGCCTGGTCGGTTCCCAGGGCTATGTGGAAATGGTCACCAACAAGTGGGCGGACCTGCTCCAGGTGAATCGGAAGTTTTTGGGAGACCAGGGGGCCAAGGCGTTCCGCGCCTACATCCGCCAGGCTATTTCCGACAACAAGCCCTATGACCGTTTCGCGCGGGACATCCTGGTTTCCAGGGGTTCCAATCTCGACAATCCGGCCGCCAGCTATTTCAAGGTGCTGCGTGAGCCCGGTGCCGTGATGGAAAACACCACCCAACTCTTCCTTGGGGTCCGTTTCAACTGCAACAAATGCCACGACCACCCTTTTGAAAGGTGGACGCAGGACCAGTATTACCATTTGGCCGCCTACTTCGCCCAGGTGGGCCGCAAGGAGGATCCGAAGTTCGCAGGCCAGAAGGTTGGCGGCAGCGCGGTGGAGGGGGCCGTACCCCTGGTTGAGATCGTCGAGGATCTGCCGGGAGGTGAAATCAAGCACGAGCGGACCAGCCAGGTGACCGCTCCCAGCTTCCCCTACGGCGTCAACGGATCGGGCCAAGGCTCCGGGAGCCGCCGTGAGCAGTTGGCCGACTGGCTCACCTCGAAGGAGAACCAGTATTTCGCGAGGAGCTTCGTGAACCGCCAATGGGCCTACCTGCTGGGTACCGGTATCATCGAGCCGATCGATGACATCCGGGCCGGCAATCCGCCCAGCAACCCCGGGCTTTTGGACTACCTGACCGATGAGTTTGTGCGCAGCGGCTTCAATGTGCGCCACCTCACCCGGCTGATTTGCAAAAGCCGTACCTACCAGCACTCGGTGAAGGCCAACGCCTTCAATCAGGATGATTCCCTGAACTATTCCCACGCCCAGGCGCGACGATTGCCAGCGGAGGTGCTGTATGACGCCATCCATCAGGCAACCGGATCGCTGTCCCAATTGCCCGGGCTGCCCCCGGGTGCAAGGGCCGCCGAGATGCTGGACAGCCTGCAGGATGTGGGTGGCGGGTTTTTCCAGCTCTTTGGCAAGCCACCCCGGGAAAGCGCCTGCGAGTGCGAGCGTGGCGGCAGCATGATGCTGGGGCCCGTCTTGAATCTGGTCAACGGGCCGGTTGTTGGCGACGCCATCCGGGACAATGGCAACCGGTTGACAAAACTGTTCGCCCGCAAGGCGGCCGACCAGGAAATTGTGGAAGAGTTGTACCTGGCTGTTCTGGGCCGTTTCCCCAACGAAAGGGAAAAGAAACAGGCCCTGGAAAACCTCCAGGCAGGCAAGGTGGATTACCCCGGTTTGGTCCAGGAGAAACAGCGCAGGGCCGAGGCTGCCGCCAAGAAATTGGCCGAGGTGGATTCACGCCTTCCAGGTTACGAGGCCAGTTTCAAGGGGGCGCCCGTCTGGAAGACATTGCCCGGCGGGACCGTGGAAACCGTTTCCAAAACGGTTTTCAACCGCGCCTCCGACGGTTCGTGGCTGGCGACCGGCAAGGCTGCCGACAAGGACAAGCTCACCTTGGGTTGGCAGGCGGGCAGCGAGGCGTTCACCGCCATCCAACTGGAGCTTTTGTCTGATCCCTCGCTACCGGCCAAGGGCCCCGGGCGGGCCACCAACGGCAATCTGGTGATCCAGGAACTGGTGCTGGAATTCCAGCCAGCATCCCCCGCGGATGCCAAGCCGGTTAAGTTCAAGCTGGTTCGTCCCCGCGCCAGTTTCAGCCAGGATGGTTTCCCCGTCGGCAACGCGGTGGACGGCAACCCAGGTACGGGTTGGGCCCTCATGCCCCAATTGGGCAAAAACCATGAGGCAAGCTTTGAACTGGAGAAACCCGAGGAGGCCCAAAAACTGGCATCCAAGGGCGGTACCTGGAAATTAACCCTGGAACAAAACCACGGGGCCGCCCATGTGGTCGGGAAATTCCGGGTGAATCTGACTGGCACGAAATTGCCTTTGAACTTCGCCAAGCCCCCGGCCGAGCTGGCGGAAATACTGGCCCTTGATCCGGCGAAGCGTTCCCCCGAGCAAGTGGCCAGATTCCGCGATTATCACAGGGGTCTGGATGCCGACCTCGCCAGGTTGAACCGGGAAGCCGCCGAGATGGCAAACTTGCCGGCCGATGACCGCCTTCCGGGTGCGCAGGACCTGCTGTGGGCCCTGATCAATTCGAAGGCGTTCCAATTCAACCATTGATTTTGGCTAGTTGGAAATAAAGGAGCCGGCCCACCTTCGGGGGCCGGCTCCTTTTCTTTGCCAATCGAGGCCACCCGGCTCAATCGGGTTTCCGGGGCGCCATCAGGTAGGCGAAAAAATCAGCGAGCTGCTCATCGGTGAGGCCGTCCAGCAACTTTTCGGGCATGAGGGAAATGTTGGCCGGTTGCATCGTCTCCACATCCGATCGCTTGAGGGTGGTGCGGAAATTCTTCACATCCGCGAGGGTAATGGTGTCCGGCGCGCTTTCGACCAGCAGGCCTGTGATGAACTTGCCGTCCGTGGTCTCCACCACATGGGCCTGAAATTCGGGCCGGATGGCGCCGCTGGGTTCCACGATATGCGTGATGAGGGCGCGCCTGCTTCCCCGGTCGGCGGTGGTCAGATCGGGTCCCAGTTTGGTCCCTTCCCCGAACAAGGTGTGGCAGTTGGCGCATTGCTGTTTGACAAACAATTCCTTTCCGCGCTTGGGGTTTCCGGGGGGCTGCCTTCCCACCACCAGGTCGATGTAGGAAATACGAGCCTGTTTTTCGCCGGACACGGTTCCCAATTTGCCGTACTTCTTCTCCACCCATGCGGTGATGACCGGATCATTCAATTCGACCAGCGCCTGTGATTCCTCGCGGGTGGGCACCGGACCCATTTTTGGATTCAGGTCCAGGGCCTCCAGATAGGTTCGCGCCGGGTTGGCCCGGGAAAGAAGCAGGCGCCTGGCCGGCCCCGCGACCTCAGGGGGAAGGGCCGGAAACATTTCCTGAAGCCTGCTTGCCCAGAGCGCCTCGGGTTGCGACGCCAGGTTTTCCGCCGCTGCCCGCCTCAAGGCGACAGGCTGGCTACCATCACCAGCCAAGGCAAGAAGGGAATCCCGGGCCCAGGTCGGGTTGGTTTGGCACAACAGGCCCAGCAGTTGGATTCGCCTGGAAACGGGGGCTTGTTTGTCGAGGCAGATTGCCTGGGCCCTGGTTCGTGCCTTCGGGCTGCCCAGGCGCGCGGCCAACTCGAAGGATTGGCTATCCGATTCCGGGCGGTTTTCCAAATCAGCCACCAGAGTCGCGAGGTCGGCGGAAATCCGGTGGTGGGCGGTGCCGGCAAGGGCCTTTGCAATGCCGGTTGTGAGGGCGGGCCTTTCTGAGAAGGCTGTGGCCATCCAGAGCCGCGCCAAAGCCGCGTTGTCGGACGGGTTGTTTTCCGCCGCGAGTCGGCGCGCCAACCGCTCCGCCAGGTGGCGGGTGAAGATGGGGCGGGACCATTGTCCAGGTAGGCAAGCCCATTGGCCGGCCTTGGCCGGATCCTTGCTGGCGCATTCCTCCAAAGCCCACCAGAGCAAAAGAGGTATTTGGGGATCTTCCAGATCCTCAGAGTGGCCGGTCAGGCGTGCCAGAATTTGCAGGCAGTCATCCGGCGGTAATCTTCTGGCCGAGCAGGCTCCCTGGGCCCGGACCATGGGGGAGGTTTCCTTTTCCAAAAGAGCGGCTATCGCGGCCACCACCAGGGGGTCGGCCTGACCCGAATCGCAGGCAAGCCGAATGGCCCACATGCGAACCGGGTCGTGAGGGGATCGCAGGAATTCCAGAATGGATTCGCGATCGAGCGCTCCCACGCCATTCAGGGCCCAGAAGGCCTCCAGCGCCGCCTGGGGTTGATCCCCGCGCGCCATGGATTTCAGGTTGGCGACCTGCCCGGAGGCTTTGCGTTCCGTGAGAAGGCGCCTTGCCTCCCGGCGCTGCCAGATATTGGGGTGTTTCAGTAATTCGACCAGCTTTTCATCCATAAGCAGGGCAAGGTCGGTCCATTTGGCGGCAGGAACTCCGGGGACATGGAGGCGGTAGACCCTTCCGTTTGTTTTGTCCCAATTGTCAATCGGGTCGAGGTGGGTGGCCCGCTTGTCGTACCAGTCCACCACATAAATACCGGCATCGGGGCCCACCAGGAGGTCGATGGGGCGGAACCACGGGTCCCTTGGATTCAGCGCCATGCCCCCGTGGGTGGCCTTGAAGGAGGAACCCTGGCGTTCAAGGGCATGCCAGTTCACCACGCTTGAAAGCAGGTTCCCGGCGATGTACTGGTTTTCCCGTTTCGGCCCCAGCCCTCCACCTTGGTAGACGATGCCCCCGCAGGTGACATGCCCACCCTGGAACCCCTTGTAGGGAATATGGTCGAAATAGCCGTAGGTGTGGGGATTGTGGAGGGGACCGTGCTTGGCGAAGCCTTTCACATGGTAGGCCCCCTGGCGTTGGTGCAGGCAGGCGACATCACCAAAATTGGTTCCACTGATGATTTCGCCGTCCTTGTCGAAATCCAGGCCCCAGGTGTTGCCGCCGCCCTCGCTGAACAACTCGAATTGCCGTGTGACCGGGTGGTAACGCCAGATACCCTGCTGGAATTCAATCCCGCGGATGCGCGCCGTCACGGTGCTTCCCTGGGCGCCGTACAGCCAACCGTCCGGTCCCCATTGCAGCGAGTTGGCGTGGGCGTGGGAATCTTCCATGCCGAAACCGGAAAGCAACACCTCGGGTGGGGCGTCCGGGCGGTCATTTCTGTCGCGGTCGGGATAATAAAGCAGGTACGGGGCCTGCAGCACGTAAACGCCACCGTGGCCCAGCGCGAATCCGGTGGCCAAATTCAGTCCATCGACAAAGGTGCTGGCCGACCGGTACCGGCCATTCCCATCCGGGTCCGAGAGGATCGTGAGTTTGTCGGCGCCCTTGGGCCCACGCGGCGGGGGCGGGGGAAATTGGTCCCATTTGGTGCGAAGGAACTGATCCTGCGCCACGGGTTTCAGCCCGGCTGGATTAGGATATTGCAGATATTCGAGAACCCACATCCGTCCCCGGGTATCGAATGAGATGCTGACAGGCTGGCGGATCAGCGGTTCCGCCGCGACCAACCGGGCCTCCAATCCATCACCCGCCCTGACGCGGGCAAGGGATGCCTCCGGTGACCGGTCCTGGGCACGCGGGGCCTGGGAGAGCAGGTGGGAAAAAATGAAAACGGGAAGCAGCGAAGACCGGAAGTTGGGCATGGCGCGATTCCACGGCGCCGGAAAACGCCAAGGCGGGGCCATCAGGCACAGTGACTCAAGGCGGAGCGTTTCCCGAGTACACGAATCTAACCGGGGATCGGCACGCCTTCAACAACCAGACTTTTATTCGATGGGAACCTTCAGTCGGGCGGCGGGTTGCCCGGGCATGATCAGCAGGGAACTGATCTTCTTGGGTTCCGCGGGAGGGGGGGGAGGGGCCGGTGGCCCTCCGGTGCCCGGCGGGAAAATCGGAACGGGTGTTGCCCCGGGAGCGGGCGCTGGCATGGGAATAGGCTCGGCTTTGGGAGCGACCGAAGCGGGAGGGGTTGCGACCGCCTTGCCCGGAACCGCCTTTCCCTCGGGTGGGACCATTTTGGGGAACGGCAGGGTGGATGTTTCCGGGAACGGGCTGGGGGTTCCGGGAGCGGGCATCAAGCCCGGCATCAATTCGCCAGGCCCGGATGGCCCGATGATGGTCGCGCCGGGCGGCAGCGGGATTGGCATACCGGATGCCGATCCGGGGACGGTGATACCGCCTGTGGATTCCGGCACCAGGCGCAGGCTTGAGGCGGAAGGGGGCTTCACCTTTATCTCGCGCTCGGCCTCGAATTGGCGGCCATCTTCCATGGTGAAGCTGGCCACCACGCGTACCTTGTCCTGGCGGGGGGGCGTTTGCCAGGGCAGTGTGAAAACATATCCGGAGGTGAGTAGACCCTGTTTCCAGAGGGGACGCATTTCCTCCGCGCTGAATTGGTAGACACCGATCGGGTTTTTCAGCCCTTCCGGGCTGACTTCCAGCATCTGCATCTGCACGCGGCCCGGGGCCCGGAACAGTTTGCCGTCCCCGTCCCGGGTTTCCAGCACCACCTGCACCGCGTCGTCACCGGGCTTTCCATCCTCGTCCATGGCGGTGGAGGTTCTGCCGACCACGATACTGCGCACCGGGTAAAGCGGGGTGAACGGGTCGCAGGAGGAGGGGCCGGGTTGGCCCCGCATGGACCGGATCTCGGTCTGCAGGGCGAGGTTGTAGCCGGCGATCCGGTCGATATCCTCGCGCATCAGCGCGATTTCCTTTTCGCGCTGGCGCAGCGATGTCTCGAGACGGTCCTTGCTGTTGTTCGTGCGGCAACCGGTCGCCGGGAGGGCGAGCAGGGAAACAACCAGGCCTGTGGAAAGGATCCTGCCCGAAAGCCGGATAAGGCGGGGCGAGATCAAACGCATGGTGGACCCCCAGGGGCCGAGGCGGCGTGTTGGCCTGGCGCCTCCTGCGCCCGGACTTCGCGACCACCCTGAACCCGGGGAAACCCTGGGTGCCGGACTAGCCGCGAGCCCTCGATGCCAGATGGCCTGACGGGATCTTGTCGATCACATGATCGATCAGCCCGTACTCCTTGGCCTCCTGGGCGGACATAAAATTGTCCCGATCCGTGTCCTTTTCGACACGCTCGAGAGGCTGACCGGTCATCTGCGCCAGGAGCCGGTTCATGGCGTCCTTGGTGCGCAGCAGGTGCCGGGTGCGGATCTCTATGTCGGTGGCCGGGCCGCGGGCTCCACCCAGCACCTGGTGAATCATCACCTCGGCGTGGGGCAGGGCGAAACGCTTGCCCTTGGTGCCAGCCGCCAGCAGGGTGCTGCCCATGCTGGCCGCCAGGCCGATGCAGTAGGTCGCGACATCGCAGGTGATGTACTTCATGACATCGTAAACCCCCATGCCGTCGGTCACCGAACCGCCGGGGGAATTGATGTAGAAGTGGATATCAGCCTTCGGGTCCTGGTGGTACAGGTAGAACATCTGCGCCACCACCAGGTTCGCGCTCTCCTCATTGACCTCCCCCAGGAGGAAAATCACCCTTTCCTCCAGGAGACGACTGTAGATGTCCAAGGCACGGTCATTGTCGCCGCGACGCTCGAGAACGAAGGGGATCGAAGGCATCGGTCACCATCTCCCGCCATCGCGGCCACCGTGTTGGATCGGTAAGCCGCGACGGACTGCTTGAGGGAAAATTCCCCGGCCGGGTGGCCGGGGCGGAATTGGGGTAGGGTTTTCGGGGCGACCTTGACGGTGCCCCGGGTTGATCAGGCCTTTTTGGCCGCCGGGTCCTGCTTCACCAGGATCTCGTCCACCAGGCCGTATTCCTTGGCATCCACCGCGTTGAAGTAGCGGTTGCGCTCGGTTTCCGCCTCGATGACATCGAGGGGTTTGCCGGTGTGCTTGGCGAGAATCTCGTTGAGAAGATTCTTCATCTTCAGGATTTCGCGCATCTCGATCTCGACATCGGAGGCCTGCCCGCCGATGCCGCTCGACCACGGCTGGTGGATCATGACCTTCGCGTGGGGAAGCACGAAACGCTTTCCCTTGGCGCCGGCCGCCAAAAGGATGGCGGCGCCGCTGGCGGCCATACCCATGCAGTAAGTGGCGACCGGGCAATCGATGTACTGCATGGTGTCGTAGATCGCCAGCGTGCTGGTGACCGATCCACCGGGCGAGTTGATGTAGAAGGAGATTTCCTGGGTGCGGTTCTCATTCTGCAGGTAAAGCATCTGCTGGATGACGATGCTGGCGGTGAGATCGTTGATGACGGGCTCGTAGATGTTGCCGCCCGAGCAGCCGAAAAAAATGATCCGGTTATCCAGGAGCACATCACCGGTGCTGCGACGGCCGCCGCCATCCTCCCTGGAGCGCGCGGCAACCACGCTGAGCGGGTCCTTGCCGGTCCGCGTCGAGTTCATCATCGGGTAAAGCTCCTTCCTAGACCTGCCGGTACGCAGGGGCGGATGTCCCCGTGAGGCCATCCGCCCTGTTCTTCCTGAATGATAGGTTCTCAGTTGCCGCCGGGGATAGGCTCGGCGGCGGGTTCATCGTCGGCCTTCGCGACAGCCTGGGCGTCCGAGGTGGCCACATCCGGCGCGGCGCGGTCGGATGCCTCCAGCGGAACCTCCTCGAAAGCCGCCCCGTCCATGATGAAGTCGATGGCCTTCCGCTCGAGCAGTTCGGCGGCCAGGGCGTCGATCAGGTCCTCGCGCTCCAGACGGGCCCGAACCCGGCGGGAGCTCTCGCCCTCGCGGGCGGCGATGCGGGCCACCTCGTCGTCGATGTCCTCCACGGACACCTCGAGGTTTTCGGCCTCGGCGATCCGCTGGAGCACAAAGTGCTCCTTCAGGGCGCGCTCGGTTGACTTCAGGATGTCCTGGCTGAGGATCCGCTGCCGCTTCAGGATTTCCTCCTCGGGAATCCCGTCGGCACGCATTTCCATCACCCGGCGGGCCATGGCGGTGCGAGCCTGCTTGATCAGCAGGTCCTGGGGCAGGTCCCAGGTCATTTCCTTCTCGATGAATCCCATGAACTGCTGGCGGGCAACCTGTCGTTGCTGGTGCTCGAGGCGGCGCTTCAGGATCACCTCGATCAATTCACGGAACTCGTCGGGCTTGCTCACCCCGAATTGGGAGAGGAAGTCCTCGTTCAGTTCGGGAAGCTTGATTTCCTCAACCCGCTCGATGGTCAGATCCGCCTTGACGGTGATGCCTTGCAGATCTTGCAGGTTTTGATTGCGCATCAGGTCGATGTCGATGCTGACGGTGTCGCCGGCTTTCTTGCCCTTGATCTGGTCGCCGAATTTGTTGGCGATGCCGTCCTTGAAGGCAAGCTTCTGGTCCACCACGAAGGCGGTATTCTTCAGGCGACCGATTTCCCGGTCACCATGCTTGACGGGGCCCGAAACGGTCACCCGATCTCCCAACTCCACGGCGCCCTTTTTCTCCTCGGGCAACCCGTAGGTGGCGAGGACACGCTTTTCTTCCTTGGCGATTTCCTCGGAAGTGTAGGTGTGCACCGGTTTTTTCAGTTTCAAACCCTTGTATTCGGGCAGCTGAAATTCGGGGCGAACTTCCACCTCGAACTCGTAAACGAACTCCCCCTTTTCGGGGATGTCCACCCGTCGGGGATCCAGGTCGGGGGGGCTGATGGGGGAGATGCTCTTGTCCTGCGACAATTGCTCCAGGCTCTGGAGCAGCAACTCGTTCTTCATCTGCTCGAGGATTTCGCGGCGGTAGCGGTTCTCGATCAGCTTGCGCGGCGCCTTGCCGGGCCGGAACCCGCGGACTTGGGCGTCAGCGGCCAATTCGCTGAACTTGGCCTCGAAACGGTCGCGGATCTCGGCTTCCTCGACCGTCACCTTCAGGTGTTTGCGGCAGGGGCCGGCGTCGGAGATCTGCACGCTTTGCCGGATGCGCCCGGCAATGTCGGCCTCGTTGCTGGTCGTGGTAGGCTCGGTCACTGCTGATTCAGTCATGGATCGTCACCACCCTGGCGAGGGGCACCGGCTCATCATGGGATGACGCGCCCAGTCCTTCCCCGGAAACTCAAAACAATGAAAAGAATATTGTAGCCAAAAGGGTTTTTGGCGAAAGGCGGAATGGTACCAGTCTGTCCCGCCCATTCCGTCAAGCCTTCCGCCACAACAGGTCGGACAAAGTAAAAGGGCGCGCGGTTTTGCCGCACGCCCCTCACCTGGCTGACCGATGGAACTAAGAGCGGGTGATGGGACTTGAACCCACGACATTCACGTTGGCAACGTGACGCTCTACCACTGAGCTACACCCGCATGAGTAGATAACCAGAATATACCCCGTAGATCCCCTGGAGCAAGTGGAACCTAAAGTTCCCGGTATCCCGACAAACTACCTTATCGGCAAGGCCGGACCATTCCTTGAAGATACGGGGAAATTTCAACCGGTTGACCTTGGAGATTGGCCCAATGATGATCCCGGTCCTGGCCACGGTGTTGGCTTACCTCATCGGGGCGGTGCCTTTTGGTTTTTTGGCTGGTTGGTGGAAGGGCGTGGATATCCGCCAGGCGGGAAGCGGCAATATCGGCGCCACCAATGCTGGCAGGGTCCTCGGGCGTGGTTGGGGGATTCTGGTTTTCCTCCTGGATTTGGCGAAGGGGTTGGCGGGGGTTGGCTTGGGGGGGCTGGGGGTTTCCAGCCTGGATAGTGAAGGGTCTATCGCCGCGG
>JAFMJU010000460.1 GCA_017853285.1 Gemmataceae bacterium | reverse complement strand
CCCATCAGCAACCGCGGGTTCGCCTTCTTCCGCATCTCGGCGAACACCACCGGAATCTCCGCGTTCACCTTCTTCTCGAAGATCTCCTTCGACAGTTTTTCCTTCACCGAATCCAGCGCCACCGAGGTGTCGGCCGGGATCCGCTTGTCACACTTGATGCACACGATCCCCTCGGGCGTGCCCACCAGCGCGCTCACCTCGCCCGACTGGAGTGAGAAAGCGGCCTTCTCCAACTCCTCGTTGCCGGTCGTGTTGCGCGAGATCGGCCGGATCTTTCCGCCGGCGCTGGCCAGCGTGTTAGACTTCTGGGCCCGGGCCGCGCGGTTGAACTCCTCCTCGCTGTCGCGAATGCGGCCGTACGCCTGCATCGCAGCCTTCTCCTCGCCCCGCGACCACATGATCAGCCGGCAATCCACCTTCTCGCCGTAGTAGGCGTCGTAGGCCTTTTTCAGGTCCTCATCGGTCACCTTGACCCGGCCACGCACCAGCTTCGCCAGCATCAGTTGCGGACGCAGCACATCCTCTTTCCACTCGTAAAGCGTTTTCTTGTAGTTTTTCAGCACCTGGTCCACGAAGGTCTTGCGGTCAACGCTCAACCCGGCCAGATCGTTGTTCAGGCGCTCCTCCACCTCCGCGGCGGTCACCTCGATCCCGGCCTTCTTGCACTCCATGTCGATGATCTTCTTGTTCGCCAGAAGCTCCAGGCGCTCGGCGCCGAAACGGGCGATCAGGTACTCGCCCAGCTCCTCCCGGGTGATCGGGATGTTGTCATAGATGTAACCAACCACCCGGCTGGAATAGTCGGGGCTGGAGGTCACGCTCGCTGGCAGCACTGCGGGAGTCGATCCTCCCGCCCCGGGCGCCGCCGGAGGGGTGGTCGCCACCTTTTGGGCATGCCCGGTGGAGGGAACCGCCAAACCCAGACCACAGGCGACAGCCCCGGCCCCGCCAAGGATGCTGATCCGCCTGAACACGCGCCTGATGGGATGGACCACAGCAACACCTCCGCAATACCGCTTGACCCGGCAACGCCTGAATAACGTCCAAATCTCTGGTTTTTCGATAACACCGTGGTCTTTCCCGGAACAAGTCCAAGGGACCGGCGGTCAAAAAGCGGGCTAAATAAAAAAAATGGGTAATTTTAAGACTGGGTGTCCAATGGCCCCGCGACGGTGCCGGGATCGGGTTCCGCTGGCTGGGCCTTCCGTTTGACACCGGTCAACCAGGGTGGCAGGCATTCGATGATGATCGATTTGCGGCTCGGTTCCACCACCACCTGGTCATAGGGATTCAACCGCACCTCGTTGGCTTCCACCTGGTTTTTCAGGTGTCGGTTCAGGTTGATTTCCTTGGTCTCGGGGGCCTTTCCCTCCGCGGCGTTGGCGCGCCGCACCACAATCCGCTCGGCATCGGCGGCCTGGGTCAGGCCTCCGGTTCGCTTGAGGAAGCTCACCAGGGTTTCCGGTCCGTGGTAGGGCACAGCCCGGGCGGAGCCCTCCACTTCCCCCTCGAGGAAAATCACCTGGCTTTTATGCTCAGCGACAGCCAGCTCCACCGATTCGGTCGGGATCTCAAAAGCGTCCGCGATCCGCCGGCTGATCTCGGGAATGGTCTTCCCATCCACCTCCACCCGCAACGAGGGGCTCAGGTGGATGCTGCCGTCATTCTGGACTGTCAGTCGTTCCGGCAGCTCCGGCTTGCTCTCCACCCGCAGTGCCAGCACATCCGGGGCCTGGACCGTGTAACCGCTCTCCAGCTCCCGGAGCGGCGTGGACGGCACCCGGGCCAGCGAGGGGTCCTTGTTGACAGGCGACTGCCGGCAACCCGAAAAAGCGCAAATCACGGCCCCCGCGACCAGAAAACCGGCCGCGAAACGGGTCGTCAATGGATGCGGTCTCCCCACCATGGCGGGGGCCATAACCCCGCCTCACCCGGCGGGGCAAGTGGAAAACCTGGGGCTTTAGGGCTTTTTCGAGGCGGGCTCATCCTGGAAAACATTGTCTTTTTCCAGCGGCAACTGGAAGGCGTCCGCCACCCGTGTCATGAAATGACAACGGCTCGACCACCAGACAACCCGCCACATGCCATCCCGGCCGAAATGCCGCGCCAGTTCCTCAAGATCGGCCTGACCCACTTTCCAGGGCTCCAGCGCCTGCTTCCGCGCGAACCGCAACGCCACCTGGTGGTGGGGTGGAAGGCTGGACCAGTTCCCGCTGGCCAACATGGTTTCCCGGTCCCGGATCTCCTCCTGCTTCAGCCCCGCGACCGCGAGGCCCATTTCGCAATGACCCATTCAATAAAAACAGTCGAGCGCCCGGGTCACCACCCAGAACATGTCCGCCTGAATCATGCGGTCCAGTGCTGGAGTCGCGGATTTGGGTGGCCCGCTCGAGGGGTTTTCCATCGGCTTGGCTTCATCGGCCTTGTCCAGCCCTGCCTTGGGTGTGGGCGGTTTGGCGGGCTGCCCGTCCAGGCGGAACATTTCCACGCAGGTGAACCAGGCGTCTGCCATTTCCGGCTGGCCGCCGAACGCCACCAGCCCCCAGGCCACGCGCGGCCACTTGCGGAGCGAGCTGTCCAACTCCAGCCGCGGCTCCACTTCCTTCCACTCGGGAATGCGGATCCGGCCCTTGCGCGCCTTTTGCTTTTCCATGCCCTGCATCAGGTCATTCAGTTTCTTCCCGGCCCAGGTGGGATCGGTGGGCCCTAGGTTTTCAAATTGCCCGGCCGGTTGGGAACCTGGAGGCTTGGCGGATGGCTTGTCACCCGCTTTTTTCGCCGGCGGCGGCGGGGGCTTCAGGTCGAACGAGGCCAAAACAGGCCGGGGAACCCCGCCGCCCTCGTTCTCCACAGGCGGCCTAAGCGTCAGGAACAAACGGTCCTGGAAAGATCCATGCGCGACCATCAGCACCATGGCCACCACCTGGGGCTCGCTGAATTCGACCAGCAGGTTTTTCACCTGCTGGTCCGTGGTGTTCTGTGCTTCCAGGGCCAACTGGTGGCAAAAATCCCAAACCTGTTTTTCAGGTCCGGACAATCGGGAAGCATCCACCCCCGAGGCTCCCGTCCATTCCTTCAGGTCCGAGAGCGCGATGGCGCGCCCGTACTCCGAGTGATTGGCCTCGGCCACCGCCAGACGCACCAGGCACCGCAACCGCGGCGACAGCGACGGCGTGGTGCGGGTGAGGGCGTCCAACCGAAGCATTCCCGCCGTCGCCCTTGGCATGGATTTCGCCAGCATCCGCGCCCACGAGGGCAGTGGCTTGGGTGCGGCGGTAGCACCAGGCAGCAACGCCCAGGCCTCCGCGTTGCCCATCGGAATGGGAGCCAATGGCT
>JAFMJU010000459.1 GCA_017853285.1 Gemmataceae bacterium | reverse complement strand
GAAGATGAAGGACCAGGCCATCGTCTGCAACATCGGCCACTTCGACAACGAGATCGATGTCGCGTCGCTGGAGAATTACCCCTGGGAGGAGATCAAGCCCCAGGTGGACCATGTGATCTTCCCCGACAAGAAGCGGATCATCCTGCTGGCCAAGGGCCGTCTGGTGAACCTGGGTTGCGGCACGGGCCACCCCTCCTATGTGATGAGCTCCTCCTTCGCCAACCAGGTGCTGGCGCAGATCGAGCTGTGGCAGCACAACGCCAAGTACCCGGTGGGCGTGTATGTGCTCCCCAAGAAGCTGGACGAGCATGTGGCCCGCCTGCAGTTGAAGAAGCTGAATGTGCAGTTGACCGAGCTCACCCCAGAGCAGGCCGCTTACATCCATGTTTCCAAGGAAGGTCCCTTCAAGACCGACAGCTACCGTTATTGATCGGCGCATCCTCTGATAGCCGTTGAACGACAACCGCCCGCCGGTACCCCCGGCGGGCGGTTCCTTTTTTGGCGGCAGTCCTACCGATTAGTTTCGGAATCCCAAGTCCCGGGCCGTGACCGACTGCACCTGGTTGTAGGCTTCCTGGTTTCTGACCTTGTCCGCCTCCTCGCCGGTGAAGGCCTCCCAATTGGGTGTGGACGCCTTTTTGGGATAGTGCCTTGCATGGGCCCTGATACCCGCCTTGTTCCCCTCGCCCCGGTTGGTGCTGAAGCATTCCTCCATGAACCGGTGGTAGGCCTCGCGGTATTCGGGTGACCAGAGGAACTCGTAGGTGCGGAATTCACGGTCCGCCTCGCGCTTTGCCTGGAGAATCTCCTCCGGGCTCCAGTCGAGGTAGGCGCCCACCCTGTGGCGGTAGGAAAAGATGCGGTTGAGCAGCGGGCTGATCAGCGCGATCCGTTTGATCCGTTCCGCCATCGCCGCTTCCGCCACCTTTTGCCGGCGCTGGAAAAGGTAGGCCACGATCACCACGACCACGGGGGTGGCCAGGGCACCGAGGGCCTTGGCCACCTCGACAAAAGTGTTCAACAGTCCGCCTTCCATGCGCGCAATCCGTTCCCTCTGGTGGAAACCGGGCTGGGATCAGCCGGTTCATTGGTTTATTTCTTCGACCGCAGCGCGTGTACCTGCCGGTGCACCGACTCCACGATCCGTTCCTCCACCTCCACCGCGAAGGGGCCAGGCAGCGACTGGTAGATCACCGCCTCGGTGCCCTCATAGCCGCCCTCGAGCAGAACCCGGCGGGTGGGCACATAGGCGTGCACCAGGTTGGAATAACCGGCGATCCAGACCGGCCGGCCCTCCTGCCGCAATTCCCCCTTCAACCTCAGAGAATAGTCCGCCATGGGCTCGCCACCCAATGCCACCAGGGTGAACCTTTCCCCGAACTGGATCACCTGAACCGGCAGGGGATAATCGGCGGGTTTGTCGCCCGGGTTGGGCCATTGTTTCAGCACCCAATCGGCGTGCCGCGCCACAAAGCCGTTGCCTGATTTGGCCCGGGCTTCCAGTTCCGCCCGGGGCGGCAACGGCGCGAAGGGCAAAGGGCAGACCTCCATGGAGCTGGAAAGGCTGGGGCCCAAGGGCAGCGATTGTGCCGCCAGCCCCTTCTCCACCGCAGCCGCCAAGGCCAGGCCGTTGGGCTCGGCATCGGCATCGCCCCGATTGGGGGAGGGATTCTGGTCGCCACCGCAGCCAGCTAAAAACAGCGCGACGGCGCCGGGGTGGTCCTTCTCCAATTGGCGCTGGGCGAACCCGGCGTAGTCGCCGTTGATCTTGCGTGTGGGGCCCAGGGCCGTGTTGTGGCAGGCGAAGCCGAACACAACGCCTACCAGTTTCCCGCCTGATGATTCAATGCGCAGCACCGGCACCTCATGGTCCACCGGGCCGTTCGGGTTGGGAGCCAGGCGGAATCCCATCGGTGTGGGCAGGCGCCGGTTCATGGAGTGGGCGCATCGGGAGGAGCTATAGGCAAGGGAGGCGGGCGCTTGGGTGGCGATGGCCTTGCCGATGGCGGCGTCCATCCGCTGGATCAGGAAATCCACATATTCGTCCGCCCGCTTGCCCCATTCGGGAGGGATGCCCCAATCGGCCACGGTCTTGCTGGAGACCATGGGGCCGCCGTGGGTGTGCGAGGTGTTCACCAGCAGCTCTTCGGGTTTCAGGCTGTGGCTTTTGGCGGCCATCGCCACGATCCGGTCCCGCAGGGTTTGGGGGATCTCGATCAGGTCCAGCCCCACGATGACCAACCGTTTGCCCCGGGCATCGGTCAGTGCCAGCGCGCGGGCGTGCAGGTCGGTCAGCACGCCGTCCGAGGGGCCATTCCGCGCGGCATATCCGGCCATCCAGACCGGCTGCAGGGGGGTGATTTTTTCCCGGGCCATGCCGGCCTTCCACTGGCCGGTTTCGTCCGCGATACCGCGGGAGGCCCACAGCAAGGGGATTGCCGCGAGGAAGAAAAGCAGTCGGGCGGGAGCGTGCATTGGGGTACCGCGTGGCCTTGGTGCCGGAGGCATGTCGGGTGGTCAATGAGAGGCTGATTATTCGCTAAATCTGCGGGCCGGGCAAATACCTCCTGTGGAGCCATCCTGGGGCAAAAGGGGATGGGACAGCCGGGCGGATGGGTGGGGTGTATGAAAAGTGGTTCATGTCTAAACTCCCCTTGGGTGGCCGGTTATAATTTCGCCCATGAATACCAAAGAAATCCTCGCACAACTCAAGGCCTTGGGCGATCCCGCCCGCCATGCGCACAATGAGCGGGCCGGCGCACCGGTCAACCAGTTTGGCGTGAAGCTCGGGGACATCCGTACCCTGGCCAAGAAGCTGAAAACAAACCATGAACTCGCGCTGGAGTTGTGGGGCACCGGCAATGTGGAGGCGCAACTGGTCGCCACGCTTGTCATGAAGGCCAAGGCCCTGACACCGGACCAGCTCGACACGCTGACCCGCTCCACCACCTGCGCCCAGGTGGCCGACTGGCTGAACGCCTATGTGGTGGCACAGCACCCGGGCAAGGATGCCCTGCGCGAAAAATGGATGACGGCGAAGGACAAGTGGGCGGCCCGGGCCGGGTGGAACCTCACCGCCAGCCGCATCAACAAGGGCACCGCGGATGACCTGGACCTGCCAGCACTGCTCGACCGCATTGAGAAAGAGATGCCGAAGGCAGCGCCGGAGGTGCAGTGGACCATGAACAACACGCTGGCCGCGATAGGCATTCACCATGCAGGTTTGCGCAAGCGGGCGGTCGCCATCGGCGAGAAGATCGGCCTGTACCGGGATTGGCCGGTGTCCAAGGGGTGCATCATCCCCTTTGTGCCGGTGTGGGTGGAGGCGATGGTGCAGCGCAAGGGTTGATTGGCCCTGGCG
>JAFMJU010000458.1 GCA_017853285.1 Gemmataceae bacterium | reverse complement strand
GTTGGCGACCACCAGTTCTTTTCCATTAGCCATGAATGCCAAGGCCGCGGGCCTTCCGCCCACCGGAATTCGCTCATATTTCCTGACTGGATACTCCAGGGTGGAGTCCAGAAAATCACCAGGGTCACCGTGAGACCATTGAACTTCGCGGCGCTGGAAAACCAGAACCTCCTGGGTGCCACCACCCGCCACCGCGAGCCAGTTCCCGGAGCTATCCAGCGCAACCGCCGAGGGGTCGCCAACAGCGCTGCCCCGCACATCGAGCGAGATCTGCCACGGATCCGTGGTCGGCTCTTTCAGGTAGATGCGGCCGAGCCGATTGTCCAAAGCCCATCCCTGTTCGATGTTGGACTTCGCCATCGCATGATGCCGGTGAAAGACCTGGCAGGTGACCAACTCACCGGATGAGGGGTCCAAGGCAAGGCCGGTCATGTTGAAAGCGGCTTCCAGGGGGCGAACCCATGCTTCCTTGCCGGTACCGGTGTCAAAAGCCCGGACGGTGGCGTTACGGCTGCAACCCACATACAAATTGGTCCCGTCCGGGGAGAGTTGAAGCCGTCTTGGTTCCTGCCAGGCCCTCCAGCGCTGTGTCACTTGAGGGGAGGCGGGAGTGGCTGTGTCGATAATCACAACCTCGTGGCTGCCGGAACAGGCGACAAAAAGTTTGTCACCCTTTGGGCTGAAAACCAGATCGGCGGGCAGGTGTCCGCAGGCAACACTGCCGCTTTTGCCCCAAGGATTTTTTTCTGAATCCGACGGGTTGGTCCCCAGTAGAAAAACAGACCCTCCCATTTTGCACGAGACAGCCGCCACCTTTCCGTTGGTGGAAATGGCTATTCCGTTGGGGTGCTCCCCAACAGGGATTTCCTGGATCACCTTTCCGGTTTCCAGATCCACCACCGCCACCGAATTGGCCGAGGCCAGCGCGACCAGTGCGTGCCGCTGGTCCGGACAAATGGCCAAAGCGCTCGGGCTTGCAAAAGCGGAAGGCGCGGCAGGTGAAACGATCAAGCCCACAGCCTTGGACTCTCCCCTGAACCAGTGCGGGAGGCAAAGGCAAAGACCGCCCAGAAAGATTCCGAGGGTCAGCGGCAAACGGCGGCCAAAAATAGGCAAGAGGCGCATGTTTGGAATCCCGGTCGGGAATCAGGGGGGAGCCTGTCTATTGTGCCCCAGAAGCACCCACCCAAGCAACCCGGAGGGGGAACTTAACGAAGGCTTACCAATGCTTTTCATTCAGATTATTCGTCCCATCCGGTGTCCGGGCGGGCCACGTGGGTGGGCGGAGCCATGGGCTCTCCGGCTTCCAGAACCCGCATGAATATGGTTTTCAGGTACCGACCCTCGGGTACCTGCAACTGGAAGGGGTGATCCGGTGCCGCCCCGGCGGCCTCCAGGACTTGCACCGTGCGCCCCGCTGCCCGTGCGGCCCTTCGTATGCATTCAAGAAACTCAGGCTCGCCCACCAGGCCGGTGCAGGAGCAACTAACCAAAATTCCCCCCTCCTTCACCACCTGAAACGCCAGTCGGTTCATGTCGAAATAGCGCCTCAGGGCCAGATCCACCTCGTCGCGGTCACGGGTTTGTTTGGCCGGGTCCAGAATAACCACGTCAAACTGGTTCTTTTGGGCTATGGCATCGCGCAACCAGGGGAACAGGTCCGCCTGCACCCAACGGCAACGGACCTGGTTGATCCCGGCATTTTGCCTTGCCAGTTCGAGCACCCCTTCGTCCAGGTCCAACCCCACAACTTCCTTTGCCTGGCCAAGCGCCGCCGCATACACGGCGAAGCCGCCGGAGTTGCAGCAGATGTCCAGCACCCTCTTGTCCTTGCAAAAGCCTGCCAGCTTTCGCCGGTTGTCCCGCTGATCGAGGAAAAACCCGGTCTTGTGTTTGCTGCCGGGTTGAACCCGGAATTTCAGGCCATTTTCAAGGATGACCGCGGGTGCAGGCACCTCGGGGGGGTAGCAATCGAATGATTCCTGGCGCTGAACATGTTCCTCGGCGAACCAATAAAAGCGGCAGTTGGGGAAATGTTCCCGCAAGCAATCCAGGATGAAATCCCTCATCCGATACATGCCGAAAGCGAAAAACTCAACCACAATCAGGTCATCAAAACGGTCAACCACCAGGCCGCTCAGGCTGTCAGCCTCCGAATGGATCAACCTCCAGGCGTTGGTCTGTTCCCCCAGGTTCAAGATGTCACGGCGAAGGGCCACAGCCTTGCCGATGCGGTCGCGGATGAAATCGGCATCCACCACCCGGTCGGGATCGTGGGTGAGCATCCGCAGGGCGATGCGCGAGTGCCCGTTGTACAAGGCCCGACCCATGATGGTGCCATCGGGATCGACCACTTTCACAAGGCTGCCGTTGGGGATTTTCTGGGCGGGTTTTTCAACCAGACGCTGGAAAATCCAAGGGTGTAAAAACCGGCGCGGCGATCGCATCCGGATAATCGGCAACTGTTGGTCTGGGGGAGGGCCGGCGCTCATGCTTGTATCCGTTTGAAGGGTGCCGGCATGGTTTTTCCGCCTCCAACCCGCATTTTGGGAGGAGGTACAGGATCCCGGCCCCAAATTGCCAATTCTAGCCGGGTTTTTCCCTATACCCAAGGCTGGGCCCAGAGTTGGGTCAAATGGCTTGTTCCGTCCGGCGGGGATGTTAGCTTAGGTGTTCAGGGTGGTGACATGGTCCGATGTCAAAACCGGTCCGTCATTTTTTCGGGGATACCCATGAGCTCGGCAAAAAGTCCTTTTGAAATCGAACGGCACGGCGAAATTGCTGTCATCACTCTCAGTCCTGATCTTGATTCCATGCATGAAAAAGACATGGAATCGGCCGCCGTTTTGGTCCTCCGACCTCTGGAGGACAACCCTCCAGACGGCCTGATTTTCAATCTGGGCCGGGTGAATTACATGAAATCGCTGGTCCTGTCCTTCTTGCTGCGTTGCCACCGCAGGGTGAAGCCCAATGGGTGCGAGGTCGTTGTGGCGCAGCCGTCACCGTTGATCCGCGAATTGTTGCATACCACGGCCTTGGACACCATTTGGCCAATTTACGATACCCTCCCCGAGGCAATGAACGCCCTTAGTGATTGACACCCCCAGGGCTGAATGGCTTTCGGCCCCAACTTTTCCCGGTTCCTGGCAGGTGAAGGTGATTCTGACCATGTCGAATGGCTACCCACTGGCGGGAACTGAAGGTCCCAAGCATGGTGACCGGGGATCAGGCTCTTTTCCGGCATTGGGGCGTTTTCCTGGAGTGATTGCTGTCAGTCGCCAACCAGGTTCCAGGGGTGGCCGTTTGGCCAACCATCTGGCCCGAAAAGCCGGATACACCCTCTTTGACCGGGAATCCCTGGAA